>DKJY01000080.1 GCA_002454955.1 Bacteroidales bacterium UBA6680 | reverse complement strand
TTGAAACAAAGTTTTTCTGACTTGTAACAGAATCCTTTGCATTTGCAGCAGATTTTTTTGCAGATACAGAGCACTGCAATATCAATTGAAACAAAGTTTTTCTGACTTGTAACAGAATCCTTTGCATTTGCAGCAGAATCTTTTGCAGGTACAGAGCACTGCAATACCACTTGAAACAAAGTTTTTCTGACCCGTAACAGAATCCTTTGCATTTGCAGCAGATTTTTTTGCAGATACAGAGGGGTATGTTCAGGGTATGTTCAATATTCTGTGTCAATGTATTTTTGATTGTTTATAACTTTACTTTTCAGACTCAATGGGTAAATAAACCTTAGATAAGAGATCTATTTGGTTAATAGATCCGGATATTGATAATACACTATTTAATATTATAAATTCAGCGCGTAATTATTATATTACCACATCCGTTGTATACAGATAGATAATAATTGCAAAAAGAACTATTTATGATAAAGTTTGTAAAAGATATTTTTAACCATTTTTTTGACAGCAACACATTTCAGAAGGGAGCATCGTTAGCATATTATGCTGTTTTCTCTCTGTTACCAATGATAGTTATTATCACCTCTGTTTTAGGAATACTTTTTGGTAAAGAAGCCGTTTCGGGAGAGATTTACGCTCAATTGAGAGACACTCTGGGTAGTGATGCTTCAACCCAAATTCAGGATCTTATCAGAAATCAGCACATGAACCATAATAGTATAATAACAACAATTATTGGGTTTGTTACTCTGGCATTAAGTGCTTCCGGAATGTTTACTCAAATACATAACTCTTTTAACAGCATCTGGAATATTAAAGCTAAACCAAAAAGTAGTATACTGAAATATATATCTATGCATATGGTATCTTTTTTAATACTTATAGGGCTATTTTTTATTATTCTTACAAGTGTTAGTATAAACAGCTTTTTAATAAAACATTCTGATACTTTACATAGCTCGTACAAATTCTCATACCTATATGAACACCTTACATCTGTAGCCGTACTAGGTATTGTATTCGGAGTAATGTTTAAGTTTTTGGGTGATGCCAAAATACACTGGAAAGCTGCAATACTTGGTGGTTTGTTTACATCATTACTTTTTACCTTTGGTAAGATAGGCATTGGAATGTATATAGGTCGTAGTAGGATATCTACAACCTTTGGTTCAGCAAGTGTACTGGCTATATTAATGCTTTGGGTATACTACACATCTCAGATTATATTCATGGGGGCATCGTTTGTAAAAATAGTTAGCATCAAGTTAGGATATGAGATATTACCAAAGGCAAATGCAACAAAAATAGAGCATGTTGAGGTTAATGATTAAGTAATGATTCTTATAGTCATCTGATATATTAAAAAACACCTCTGCTAATAACTGTTTTAGCAGAGGTGTTTTCTATTATTATGTAATAAATAACTTTCTTATCTTAAACTTATAGCGTTATAGAACACCCAAGCATAAACATACGGGTATGTGGGTATATGAAGTTATCGTAATAACCATCAAAACCACTCATCTCAGGATCTCCGGTAAATGAGGTAAATGTAAAGGCATTTATACAGGTAGCATATATCTGAAGATTCTCAATATATCTTCTATTAACAGGTATATCATAACTCAACGTGATATTATCAATCTTCAGATAATCACCTTTCTCAACATACATATCTGTTTTTCTAAGGATATCACTATTATATATATCTTTTATATCAATCCCCTTTATATGGTTACCTTGTGAGCTATAAATAACGCTGTTATTATTATATATATCAAATCCAAACGCACCCCTTGCAGAGATATCAAGACTAAGGTTCTTGTACTTTAATGTATTAGATACTCCTATCGTATAATCAGGAACACCATTTCCTGTTTTTGTATTCTTATTTGACAGATAAATATCTCCGTCATTTCTATAACCTTGGAATTTTCGTTTATATATATCCGCAGGATTGTTTAGCTGCTTTAACAAAACATTGTCATCACCATCAGATTTGCTGATACTTCTATTGTTAATAGCTAAGTTTAACCTGATATTCCATTTAAACGGGTCAATAACCGGCTTTGCCGAAACTCCAATCTCAACCCCACTATTATTAAGATCAAAGTTACTATTAACGCCAAGCTTTGAATAATAATCGCCTGCTTTATAATCTATACTATGAATAATAGTTATGTTACTCGTCTCTCTATGAAAATAGTTTACCGACATACCAAGTCTGTTATTGGCAAATGATATATCTGTACCAAAAGTAAACTCTGTTATAGTCTCTGTAGGCAGTTCTTTATAGATATATAGTTCAGGTATATATTTATAAATGTTTGTTCTGAATATCTGTTTTGAAGAACCATATCCGGCATTAAGTTTCATATAATCTATAATACTGAAACCATCCATAAACGACTCTTCACTAATAAGCCAACCCAACTTTACTGACGAAAGGTTATAGTCATAACTACTCTTTTTACCTTTCTGATTATCTGTATACCACTGCTTCATAAAACCTAAAGATATAAAGTACCTGTTCATAAAGTTATAATCTGCAAACAACGATGCTGAGTAATAATCATAAGTATCATCTTTTAGATTCTGATCATCGTTAACTGTATACTCTGAATCAATACTTCTTCCTTTAATTGCCAATCTGGCATTTATATAATGGTTATTCAATTGTCTTGCATACAAAAATCGTTGACTAAAACTCCCACTGGTAATATATGACACAATCCTATCTGATGATTTAAGCGGATATAGTCCATCAAAGCTACTATAAACAACTCTCTCCGCTTCATAATCATCTCCTCTGTCAAAGTACTGTTTTCCAAATACAGATTCCGACTTTAGATAGGGATTAAAGTAATATGTTAATCTGGCATTTATTATAGTATTATTGTAATCTCCTTTATAGTTCATCTTATCTAACTCTTCAAGCGGAGTACGGTTTTGCCATGCATAATCACTACCTGACGATGGTATTGTAGGATTGTATCTGTTAGCATATGATAATATCCCATCATATGCATCAAGAATATAAACTCTATTAACTATCTGATAATCCTTCTTTGAATTGTGTAATGATATATCAAGCTTTAGCCTATCACTAATCAGGTTCTGAGACAGATTAAGATATGTATCAAACTTTTCTGAGTCTGTCTTCTGTAATATTCCATTACTATTTCTATAGTCCAAACCAACAAGCACCTCTGTGTTCTCAAATACTTTTCCGGAGAAAGATATGTTATGAGCATGGCTCAATTTTGTTTGCGATATCTCTTTTCGCCAATCTGTATCGCCCATTTTTGTATGAGTACTATTAGGGTATAACTTTCTGTTAAATTCGATATACTCATTAGCATTCATATACCCTGATTCTGAAGCAAAATTCTCAAGGTAAGACAAACCACTATATGTTACGCTAAGGTCTGCTTTTGCTGTTTTCTTGATGGTTATCAGAACAACACCATTTGTACCCTGAACACCATATTCAGCTGTTTCTGATATATCTTTAAGCACACGTATTGTCTCTATACTATTTACCGAAATGGTTTCAATATTAGTAACAGGAACTCCATCAACAATAAACAGCGGAACAACACCATATCCGGATGTACCCAGATGGAGTGTCGGCACTCCCCTCATATTAATCCTGTACTCAGGATTAGGATCGTTACCGTTAAGACCTGAAACTGTTAATCCGGGAATCTTACCTTGCAGAAGCTGTAAGGGTGAAAAGATTAATCCTTTACTAAAATCTTTACAATCTATTCTATTAGGGTTAAAAACAGTTGTATCTTTTGTCTCACTAATAACACTGTCCGAAACAGTATGCTCTGCTCTAATCTGTGATATTGCTGCAATAAGTATCAGCAATAGTAATACTCTTCTCATTCCGGGGAAATTAAATATTATTAAAGCCCGCAAATTTATACTATTTATATATATAACAAAATGTACAACTTATCTTTTCCAGAAAACAGGTGTAAAAATCACCATAAGTGTAAATATCTCAAGACGTCCGAGAAGCATAAACAGAGCAAGGATCCACTTTACGGCAATACTAAGATGCGCAAAGTTTGATGCAGGTCCTACTGTCCCGAAACCAGGACCAATACCACCCATTGATGTTATTATTGCACCCATTGATGTTGATGAGTCATTACCCAATGCTATTAATAGCAGCGATCCAACAACAAATAACATAATATAAACCATAATAAAATTAAACGCCGATCTACTTGTTTCTGTTGCTACAACTGTTTTTCCGTATCTTATAGGGCAATAAGCATTTGTATGTAACATCTCAAAGAATCTGCGTTTTATATGTTTTAAAAATATCAGATGCCTTATAACCTTTATACCACCACCTGTTGATCCGGCACAAGCGCCAACAAACATCAGCATAAATATCAACAAACAGGTTATTACCGGCCACTTCAGATAATCTGCAGTAGCAAATCCGGTTGCTGTAATAATTGAAACAACCTGAAAAAATGAGTGTCTGAAGGCCGCCTCTACACCATATATGTTATCTGATATTAACTTTATAGCAATAATAACTGTAACAGTAAGTATTATTAACAGATAAAGATGTAACTCCTGATTACTAAATGCACGCTTTACCCTGCCCGAAAGAATAAGGTAATGTATTGAGAAATTTATTCCTGAAACCAACATAAACGCAGCAATCACATACTGTATATAAGCATTATACTCTGTAATACTTGTATTACGAGGCGAGAAACCTCCGGTTGCTACTGTTCCGAATGAGTGACAGATACTATCAAACAGACTCATACCTCCAAAACATAACATTATTACCTCCAATACTGTAATAGCTATATATATAAACCACAAACGCTTTGCCACCTCAAATATCCTTGGCCTGAACTTCTCCTCAATTGACATTGACGACTCTGCATTAAACAGGTGCATTCCTCCAATCTTAAGAAATGGAATAATGGCAACTACCAATACAATAATTCCCATTCCGCCAATCCAGTGCGTAAGGCTTCGCCAAAACAGTATACCATGTGGTAACGACTCTATATCTGTAAGTATTGACGAACCTGTTGTTGTAAAACCTGAAATAGATTCAAAAAATGCATTTGTAAAATCAGGTATAGAGTGACTCAGATAGAATGGTAGTGAACCAAACAGTGATATAACAATCCAGGTAATTGCTACAATAATAAAGCTATCTTTTTTACCAATACGTAAATGTTTAGACCTTCTGAACAGTAATATAAACAGTAGCCCCACTCCAAAAGTGACACCTATAGATTCTTCAAAACCAACTATATCGCTCTCATTATATATCATAGATACAATAAAAGCAGATATCATAAATACACTCTCAAACATAAGAATATATCCAACCAGATAAAATATCAACGACCAGTTAAATTGCCTTA
The DNA here is from genome assembly GCA_002454955.1 of Bacteroidales bacterium UBA6680. Classification (GTDB taxonomy): domain Bacteria; phylum Bacteroidota; class Bacteroidia; order Bacteroidales; family UBA6680; genus UBA6680. The sequence goes on along the minus strand of DKJY01000080.1, from coordinate 20,476 downwards.
ACGAAAGCATGTTTTAGATAAATTATTGTTACAAAAAAAGAGTTACAAAACGCTATTTAGTATCTGCGTATAATCAATTATGCAGACAGAGAGGTATCAAACAGTATTGTTAAACAGCGTAAATATCATAATACTTGCAGACTTGGTTTCTATTCGATTGGCAAAAGTATTGAATCATATATTGAATATCTACAGAAACAATTCCTTTTTTTACTGACAGTTATCAATTGTACTCAAACAGATAGATGCTGTTAATAATCATTAATAAATAGTTGACAAATAATTTTCAGCCTGTTCTGATAGTCATAAAGATTTGTTTCTTAATATTGCACAAAAAATTTATACGCAGTTTCTTATGTTTAGTTGTAAAGATTGTGGCTGGAAAGGCAATAAAACAGAGATAGAGTACGACAGAGTTGATACCTGTTTTGGATATGATGAGATAGAGTGTTGTCCTAAATGTGGTAGTTATAATGTTAAGATATATATTGATAATAAAAAAGGGCATACCAAATAGTACACCCTATCTATTCACATCAATACAACATTAAATGTGAAATATAACTCAACCTGTTATTACATTACTTTGTGCTTGCGTATCCTACAACACTGCATGATTTTGATGTGCTAACACCATTCTTATAGAATGTACCATTAACTTCAACCTTACTTTGGCTAACAACCTTAAATGTTCCTTTACGAGCCATATAGGTATCAACAATACCATCGTTATCAAGATCCATCTCAAGAGTAAGTGAAACATCTGAACCATTAAGATCAAATGATTTACTCGACTTAAAATTTGATTCATCAATCATAACTGAGAATTTAACATCATTATTCTTTGCAATTAATGATCTTTTACCTGACAACGCCATAGACGCAACCTCTGTTCCTGAATATTTCTTACCACTAATTGTAAGTTCAAACTTACCCTTACCGTCCAGATCTCCTAAATCTATATCATCATCTTTACTACACGATGCAAAAACTACGAACATAAAAACCAATGGTAAAATCTTGTAAATCGATCTCATAATCTATCTGTTTAGTTAAAAAAATTATTTGTACATATATTATGTTGCACCTAAACCGATAAACTGAAAAATTATTCACAAGAAAATGTGATATTATTGTAGATCACCAGATTTTAATGTGTTACTCTTCTCCACACATCTCTTATTTGAGAGGATATTGAGTTATCAGGCTCATACTCTATAACTGTTTTCCCTGATATTGCAGATTTAACCATTACAATATTATAAGGGATCTTACAAATAAGCTCTATATCCTCAGATTTAAGATAACTCTCAATCTTATTGGCTACATCTATATTTATATCATACTTATTTATTAATACATACAGTTCTGTATTAAATGTTCTTACAAGTTCGGTAAGACGTTTTATATCATGCAGACCAGACTGCGTAGGCTCTGTTACTATAAGTACTGCATCGGCACCTGTAACCGACGATATTGCGGCACATCCAATTCCGGGAGGTCCGTCGTTAATTATATATTGTGCTCCGGTCTGTTTAGCAACCTCCCGTGCACTCTTTCTGACCTGTGATACTAGTTTGCCTGAGTTATCTTCGCCGGGTTGCATTGTTGCATGAATCAATTTCCCAAAACGTGTATCTGATACATACCAATGATTATTACCATTACGCTCAGATGATATTGCATTCTGTTTGCAAACGCGTTCGCACAATCTACAACCTTCGCACTTAAATCCGTCTATTAGATATCCTTTATCATCGTTATAATGTATTGCCCCAAACCTGCATAAATCAGCGCACACTCCACAGTTACTGCACTTATCAGTATCTATTGTCATGCTCCATGAACTATAAAAGGTGTTGGTCTCTTTAATATCAGGATTAAATATCAGATGCAGATCCGGGGCATCAACATCATTATCGCAAAATACGGTTTGTTCAGCAACAGATGCCAATGCGGCAGTTATACTGGTCTTTCCTGTTCCCCCTTTACCGCTTAATACTGTTATCTCCTTCATCTGCTTAAACTTTCTTTTTCAATGTACAGATGCTGTATCAACCTATCTGTAATATCTCTGTAGCTACTATCAATAATCTCCGGAATGTTACTGGTCAGCTCTCCCTTTGCATAGTTTCCTGCGTACTCCTTAATAAATGGTATCTCTCCTATCAACTCCACATTCTCTCTATTCAGATAATCATATACATCGTTGGTGCCAATACCTGATTTATTTACAATCACACCAAAATCAACATTAAGTTGTTTTAAAACCTCAACAGCCAACTTAAGATCATGCAGACCAAAAGGTGTGGGTTCTGTTGCCAGCACAACATAATCGGCATCAGAAACGGTCTCTACAAACGGACAACTTGTTCCTGGTGGCGAATCTAAAACAACAATCCCCTTATTGTTGCAAACTCTACTCTTAAGATCTCTGATAACTGCTGTCTGCATAGTAGAGCCTATCTTTAATACACCCTCTGCCAATAGTATATTATCTGATATACTATAGTTATTAACCTCTCCTATTATCTCAGGTTCTTCATATACAGCATCATATTTGCATGCTACAATACATGCCCCGCAAGAGTGGCATAACGAACTATTTATCTCTGCATATTGAGCCGATGGAATTACCACAATTGCATTAAATTCGCAATACTCAACACACTGTCTGCAATAGGTGCATCTGTTGTTATTTATTGATGCTACACTGCGCACTATACTACAACTGTTCTGCAATGCTGCACTACTAAAGAATATCTTATCGTTTGGCTCTTCAACATCGCAATCTGCAAGGGTAATATCTTTATCGGTACACTCTCTTAGATAATGGCAAAGGCTTACAGATACAGATGTTTTTCCTGTTCCGCCTTTTCCGCTTGCTACGGCAATTTTATAAGACTCCATTAATACGCTCTCTGTTTGTTATCAACATATCGCCACGCTCTACTCCAAGCAATCTTGCAATAGGATTACACTTTGCCATAAGCATAAAGTAGAGATTACTCTTATTGCAATCTATTAACCCCTCCAGATTTCCCTGTCCTTTAGATATAACAACATCTGCATTATTAAACGTTGTAATAAATTCATCAGAACAGTTATCTAATATTGTTGATGGGGCATCATATCCGTTAGATATTACATTACACACATCATGCATACCTACCTTTAGAGCATCGTTATATGTTACATCATTAATAACAGCATCTCCTCTTACCGCATAGGTAACATTTGGATGATTCATTACTGAGATAAATAGTTTGTCAAAAACAACCTCTCCGCAATTATCTCCCAAATAGAGCACACTCTTTGCTTTACCTATTGCTTCTGCAAGCGATACGCTATCATCTACTCTTAAATCTCTCTCTAAAAGACTCTTTATTGTATAGTCAATATCATCGGGGGCTGTATTAGCCCCATAATCGATGATATTTCCTGCAACAGCAAGTTTTGCTGCCACACCAAAGCTATCCTTACTATCTGAAACAATATCAGACCACTCATCATAAACCGAAAGCAGAGTTTTATTAGCATGATCCTTCTCACGAAGGTATATATCTCTGTTATTCAATAATTCTCTGGCCGATCGCTGTACTAACGTTGCTATATTTGGATTCGTTTGAGTTTTCCAATCAGATAATATTCTGTTAATAGTTGTTACCAGCTCATCGGCTTTAGATTCTTCCGGATTGAATCTTTTAATAATCCTCTCTATTGCCTTAGTATGACAGAAATAACACTCGTATTGCATATTGCTAATGATTACAACTGTTCTCTCTTAGTACAAGAGATTTATCCAAAAACATTTTAACAAGCTCTTTTGGTTCTCCCTCAGGAGCCCCTGCATAAACATTTACATTATGTTTATTAAATATCTCAATTGCTTTGTTTCCTATTCCTCCGGCAATAATATCTGTAACACCATGTTCTATAATCCATGGAGGAAGTAACCCCGGCTGATGCTCAGGAGCCTCAACTGTTCTGTCTGAGACAATCTTGTTACTCTCAATATCAATAAATACAAAATGACTACAGTGCCCGAAATGTTGAGTCAGTAGTCCGTTATTAACCGGTATTGCAACTCTTTTTTCCATAAGTATTAAATCTCTTTAATTGGTTTATAAACTACTTCAGCTTAGATATTATCTCCTCAATAATTGTACTGTCATCTTTTAAGATAACCATCTGTATCTTAAACTTATCAAGCAGATCTTTAGCTTTAGGACCAAAATCGCCAGATATAACCTTAGTTACACCCAACTCTACCATTTTCTCGGCGGTTTTTGTTCCTGCACCACCCTGGGCATCTTTATTGTCGTTATTTATAAAGTTTATATCTCCGGTTTCGTCATTATAAACACAAAACCATTCTGCACGGCCAAACCTCAGGTCGAACAAGGAGTTTACTTTATCTCCTGTTGATGTTATTACCGTTTTCATCTTTTTTGTTTGTTTTAAATTAGATATTAACAACCTATGCAATCATGCGCATGATGCATAACTACCTATTTATGTATATACATATTATCTCTATCTATTACTGCTACCAAGCAAGCTTACCTCTGCCGATCTGCACACCGGACAGCTCTGTTTGTGCATCTCTTCCGGCACCGTGAAACGAGCATTACAACTGCCACATATATACCATTCACCATCAAGCTTTGCATTACCAAACACTGTACGTATCTCTTTTGCCTCAACAAAAGACTTTGCAATTTTACGCCTTGCACTCTCATATATCCTTGCAAATGTTGCTCTCGATACATCCATAAGCTCAGCTGCCTCTTTGTGATTCATCAGATCATAATCAGCAAGTTTTATAGCCTCATACTCCTCATAATTAAGTTCTATAACAGAACTATCACCTTTTATGTTACCATATGGTTTATACCCTTTAAAACTCGGAGGAGCAACAACTTTTCTTAATCTGGTTTGTCTTGGCATCTGTAATTTTTTTACAAACATAATGAGAATATTCTCATTTAAAAATTAAAATGATACAATTTTGATTAGTTGATATGTATATATAAAAAAAGCTCTACTGCAAGTGCAATAGAGCTTTTGATATCTTTATGTAAGATAGTTACTTCTTAACAATCTGTTTTGTTACAACTCCTTTAGCTGTATATATTTTAACCATATATACTCCTGAATCAATATTGCTAAGGTCTATCTCTGCTCTGTTTGCAGATCTGTTAAAGCTCTTTATTGCAGCTCCTGCTATATTAACAATATCAACCTTTATAATATCCTGTTCGCTATCTATCTTAAGAATACTTTTAACAGGGTTAGGATAAAGCTTTATACTACGCTGAAGCTCATTATTAATAGCTGTTGTTTTTGTAACAACCACAGTTCTTTTAACCGGATATGCTGCATTAACATTCTCGTTACCTGCCTGTGTTGCTACAACAACAATATTTCCTATTGCAAGAGGTTTTAATACATTTCCGTTAAGTTCTGCTTTACCACTCTCAATAGCAAATGTTACATCTAATCCTCTGTCTGATGTTGCTTCAAGTGTAATATCTCCTGAACCAAGTTTATGCGTTGGTATCTCTTTAAATGTAATAGCCTGCTCAGCTTTATACACTGCAAAAGTAATATCTACATCCGCTGCTTTATTATAGTTCTCGTTACCAGCCTGCGATGCTGTAATCTTTACATCACCTGATCCGGTAATTGTTACCTTATTACCTGCTAATGTTGCAGCACCCTCTTTCAATACATATGATATATCAAGTCCCGATGCTGTTGTAGCTACAATATCAAACGGATCATCGCCAAATGTTTTATCACCAACAGCTGTATAGTTAATAACCTGATTTGCTTTATTTACAACAACTTTAAGATCTACAGGGGCTGCAGCAAGAAAATCGTCGTTACCAGCTTGTGTGGCATTAATAACAATTGTACCCGCTCCGGTAATTGTAACCTCTTTTCCGTTTAATGTTGCAGGTCCGCTAACAAATGTATATGTAACAGGAAGTGCAGATGTTGATGTTGCATTAATAGTAAACGGATCGTCGCCATAGGTCTTTGTTGCAATAGCATCAAATGTTATTGTCTGTGCTTTTGGTCCTGTTCCGTTCCACACCTCATTTGTTTTATCACCAAAGATATGCTGCGCAAGTTCAGGATAATCAACAAAAGGGTTTCTGTTTTTCTGATACTTAAACACAATATTGTTACGTCTTACCTCATATGGGTCTACCGGGTCAAGTTCACACCATTGTAGTAACATATTCAGATTACCAACCTTTGATATCTGTAATCCGTAACGAACATTAAGGTAGAAAATAATACGAGCAACGTCTCCACGAGCCGATAGTGGCGGAGTATATCCTCCTCTGCTACCAACAAACGGATAGTTATTTCTTATAGCATTCTCCATCTTATCAGAACTTCTAAGGTGGTGAGCATCTGATTGTGCAAATGCAAGCTCTGTTCCGGCATTTGTAATGATAGTTCCGTTTGCATACGGACCATCGCCCCATGGTGCTCTCGCATTCTTAAATTTACCTGTTGATTGCGGATATACATGCTCTCTGTTCCATCTCTCCTGCGATCCTTTTAGTCCAAGGTGTTTTGCATCTTTATTGTAAACAATCTCTTTATATATCATATATACCTGATCAGGGTTATTTGGATTCTGATCAGCCTCATCCATAATATCGTAAACATCAAGTGGTGTTGCACCAGCAACCATACGTCTGCTCTCAATTGGTACATCGCCTCTTCCATCCTCTTCGTATGGATACGAAACATAGTTCTGATTTATGATACTCTTTATCTCTGCCTTAAGAGCATCTCCTTTTAGCCCTGTTGCTGTACTGTAATATGTTGCAGGAATACCTGTACTTGCATAGTGCTGACCCTCTGTAACAGTTTTAACATACTCATAAGGCAACATTACATGAGTTGTTGTATGTATATCAAACTTAACAGGTGTTGTCATTGTATTTACACCAAACTCATAGTTATCTTCAGCAATAACATACAGGTCATAATCTGTATCCTGTGTAAGTCCGGTTACCTCTTTTGAACTCTCGTCTGTTCCGGCAGCAAGTTTACCAAAAACAACAGATCCCGCGCCACTCTTTATAGCAGCAACATCTGGTGCTGTAGCATCGTTATCTATCACATAGTAATATGCCTTTCCTGGCTCATCAATCTTAACCTTAAGATTAAACGACGATGAATATACATTATCTACAGCTGGATATCCTGAAGCAAATGTTGGAGCTGTTACATCTGGCTCGCCTTGTGCTGCAAGATTTATCTTTACTGTACGTGCTTCTGGCGATGTATGAACAATCTCGCCGGTTATTTTATCGGTATATTTTACTGTAGGTTTAAAACGTACCTTAACCTTAATATTTGCTGCATCTGCCTGCGGAATAGTGATATCTCTTTTCCAGTCAGTTCCGTCAAGTGATATCTGGAATGGCTCAGTTACTGTAACAGAAACATCTCCTGTAAGAGTCTCCCCTTTTAGTGTGTACTCTTTTGTATCAGAAACCGAGTTAAGATCAACAACATCAACATAGTCAAAAACCATGTTCTTCTCTGTAATATTGATAACAGAACTGAAGCTCTCATACTTCAATCGCAGCATTATTGGGTCATGGTCTGATATATATACATTACTTACCGATACATTGTTTGTAAGCAGTGCGTGTTCCTCATACAACTCATTAGATACAGATATATGATCTATCTGTTCTCCGGCAACATGTTTGTAATACTTGTTATCCTCAGCCCAGAATACCTTATAAGGGCTATCTCCACCAGCCATACTTCTATCCTTATAGTCGTTATAATCGCCAAGTATTATAACGTTATTTTCAGGATAGTCTGCATTAAGAGCATTAAGAAGGAATTTTGCATCGGCACGTCGTCTGTCTGCACCATCTCTACAACACTTTGCATGAATGTTAACAATGCAGATACGTTCTGTTGCACCATCAATATTTATATCAGCCTCTAACATATGTGGTAAACGACCCGAAGCCATAAACTTTGCCGCATTTCCTGTATAACCCGGAATATTTGTTGTTGATGTATTTGGGTAAAGATCACTGAACATAGAGAAGTCCTTAATCTTTGTTACAGTAGTTTTATTATAAACATAACATAAACGCTGTGCAGGAAAATCTGCCGATGGAGTATCGTCATGTGAGTATCGTGGTCCATATACACCTGCCCATATATCTGACCCGCTTAACTCATTAAGCTTTGCCACAAGTGGAGCAAGGTTATCGCCTTTAAAATTATCAACAACCAACTCTTGCAGAGCATATAAATCAGCATCAAGGCTTATAATCTTTGCCGATACTGCGTCAAGCTGCTCATCAAAGTTGTCAGCATGTTTCGACTTCTCTGGTGCACCAAACCACTCAACATTCCATGTAACAACATCAAGTGTCTCATCCATTGGTAATGTATTAGCATCGGTAATATCTGACGATCCTTTTGCAAATAGCTTAATGCTATATGTAGCAGTACCTGTTGCTGCATGTGTTATAGTACCTGAAGCACCCATTATCTTATCTGTTGCAGGAGCATATCTTACATACAGTGTTTTTGGCGATACGGCATCTTTTGCTATTGTAAATGTCTTCTCCCAGTTGGTATCATCTGTTGATATCTGAAAATCGTCAGTTACAGTAACTGTAATATCGTTTTCAAGATCAGCAAATGTAAGGTTATACTGTTGCGAAGCACTCTGTAGCGGAGGTTTTACATAATCAAACTTTATACCCTCAGATGGTGCTGTTCCGGTAATATTACCTGTTGTACCTGTTCCGCTATCGCCAAACTTTGTCCAGATAACCTCGTCAAGAAGTGTACGTTCTGTGGTTACAAACTTTATTACAAAGTCTCCATCAACATTTATATCTTTTGAAAACTCCTTTACTGTTGAGCTGTTTACATTTAGCTCATCAATAAGATTATCGTTTACATATACAGATATTTTTGTGTTGCTACTAAAAGCTTTTCTGTATTTAAACTTAAGATTACCAATACCTCCTGGTATTGCAGAGGAGTACAGTTCGCCACCTTTTGGCGATTTGTTGTTACCAATTAATGGAGTGGTTCCCTCAATTGATTTACCTTTTGCTCCTGTAGTAATATTCCACTTTACACCGTTAACCCCGGTCCATTCAGGAATATTTCTAGAATAACTACTGGAATTATGAGGATATGTATCAAAGGTCTCGTGCCCCTGACCATAAACAGAACTACTAAACAGCACAACAGCTGTAACTACTATAGCTGCTTTGCTACCTATTAGTGCCGACAATTTTGTTACCGATGCCTTAAAGCATCCGTTTAGATATCTGCGCATCATTATTAATTATAAATTTTACTTGGGGCACCAAAAGTACGTATTAATAGTATGCCTGCAATTTATTTTTAGTTAATTAATTAACATTATATCAACATATGTAGAGGCTGAGGTATAAATACTTAAGCAAAACACTCTGAATATCCAAAGAAATACAAAAAGGGATTATACTTTTAATCTGATATAAGAAACCCGTATTACGATTATTCAAGTGGACAACTATATGTTTATTGCACACTAACTACCCTCATATTAACTTTATCAAATAATTTATTCAAATACTTGAATAAATCTATATCAAAATAATACTACAAAACCTAATCTCAACTTAAAGCAAACATAATATGATTATTATCCGTATATTTGCACAGAATATCAAATTAATAATCATGGCATTAGAGATAAAATCAACTCCAGTACTGAAAGGAGATAGCGCAGATAGATTTCTTAAAAAAGCTGAAAAGGTTGAAAAAGCTCCAAAAAAGGATTTCTCTAAGCAGGTTGATATAGCCAGAAAGATACTAAGAAAGTAAATAAAGATATCCCTTGTAATAAACAAAGAAAGAGTTATTCAGCTGTTTTAATTGGTCGTTTAGGTGTCTGTTCAAAATTCTCAGATAAAGGTGTCGGGACTCAATTAATGGATTTTATTAAGGCATGGTTTATTGATCCATTGAACAAAACAGGATGTCGCTTCATAGTAGTTGATTCTTATAATACAGATAATGCCATCAACTATTATCTAAGAAATGGTTTCTCATCTCTTTTTTCTTCTGAGAAACAAGAAAAAGAATATATTGGAAAGTGCAAGAATGAAGTGCTTAAAACAAGAATGATGTATTTTGATCTACTAAGCCTTAGTTTGTAAATACAATAAAAGCATAAATACAGTTAAAAAAGTTATATCTTTTTATAAAAATAAGACACCTTATTATCTTTATCGTCATAGCTCACCATTCCTTGTTTTTTACCTTGCTGCATATAGTTAAGCAGATAAAAATCGCCACTGCAAAACATAGTGTGTAGCAGAACAAATCCCATAATAGTAATCCTCAGTAGTTCGTTTGCAAACGGAAATAATATAAACGACAGTATTATAACAAATAGAAACGGGAGTAGTGCAACTATCCTGAACTCCCTGAGATTAATAACAAACCTATCTGCTATTGCAGCAAAGTAAAATCTCTTAAAATTTGAATAGAATGACACCTTCTTAGCTCCAACAAATCTGTATGCTAAAGCATGTAATAGTTCATGAAACGGTATAAAGATAAAAACCAGACCTAATCCGGCTATGAAACTTAATATAGCTTCAGTAAGCTCTACACTGCTATTTAATATATAGTAGGTAACTACAAATGCCGACAAGATCCATGTAATAAACAGTGTAATAATAAAGATGAAAAAGAATACTCCTCTGCTATTCACATTCTTTTTAAGAAAGGTTATCAGATCGTCATGTTTCAGCTCCTCAACCATCTCATATCCGGACTCTTTAAGAGATTCTGGTACAATTTGCATATACTCAAACTTATTTTCTAAAATGTTATATGCAAAAGATACACATATTATAAGATAGATTAACCGTTTTTATATAAAAACAGCTACCCTCATTAAATATGATTGTAGCTGTAAACTATGAATTAACAAATACTACTGATTGAGATATTTATCTCAAAAAAATGGGGTAATAATTAAGATTGTTAAGCCACACAACATTAAGTATCTTAATTATTTTGTTACCCCAAATACGTTAATAGATCTCTTTAGTAAAGATTATCTATTTTATAAATAAACTATAGTTGCAATGATTGTCCATAAACCAATAGCTATTCCCAGAAGTCCCAGTTTTCCCTGAATTGGAGCAAGTTTTGCAAGTAACTGCTCTCCCTTCTTTTTAGCCTCTTCGTTTCTTGATAAGATAAACTTGTTTATCATTGCATAGCCAAGAATAAATCCAAGGGCAGTTTCAACAACATAAGCTGCCATTACTGTAATCCACCACATAGGCAAAATTCTAAGAACGCTTGTTGCCATTGCTGTGTTTATCATACCAAAAACTCCTATTATAAGGAATACTATACCTATCCAACCCTGATATGGCGTTAATTTATTTAGAATTTTCTGTCCGTTCGGATGTTTAGTTAAAAATAGTGATGGGGATGCAATAGCACCTAACACAATTAATAATATTCCGTTTACCATTGTCTGTTAAGTTTTAAATTATACATTTTATCTTTTCAATTGCCAGATAGAACTCACATTAAAATCACTTTTGTTTACTACAAAAGCTATTCTTATGCTTCGTTTCTGGCACAATGATAAAAAAATATATCTCACTTTTTTATGCTATTGAATGAACGGCTGCTCTGAGTTTGTGAGCAACGGTATTTTCAGATAAACGGTAAAACTAAAGTCAGGTTTTGTTATAATTAGCACCTTGCGGTTTTACGTTTTTTCCCAATGCGTCCTTTTGCAGCAACCTTATCTATATAATCGTTTGCCATTGGTACCTTACAAGCCGTATTACCCATATTAACTGTAACCTTGCCTATCTGTACAGCTATATCCTTAGCAGTATCTGTTAACTCCTGAATATATGACCCAACAGCTATAACAAAACCATTCATTGTATACCGTACTCTATTATGCTCTGATGAATGAATCTGCTCTTTAACTCTGTTTAGTAATTTGATATAAGCATCTATATCAAGGTTTGCATCATCGTTTACAGATGCATAGTATGCCAGTGTTGACCATCCTGCCGCAGCAATAGTCTCTCTGTCAGAATCAATCCACTTTAAACCTAACTCAAATCCAAAATCGGTCTCGGCTGCTACCCATGGTACTGCATATTCACTTAAATAGCTCCAGTACGCTTTATCAACCCAATTCTCAAGCTGATCTTTTGTAATCTGTTTCTCATCGGCCATTAATCCGGCAAGATACATTGCATCGCTATTCCCTGTAGCATATAACTCTATCGATAATTGATGATTCTTCTTTGTCTTTTTAAGGATCTTCTTCAAATCCTGAACCTTAACACCAAATAGAGGTTCTTTTGCTCCGTGCCTCATTAACGTCTTCTTTGTCTGCTCGTCGCCATATGATTTAAGCTCTTTAAGAATATCATCTGTAGTCATAGTGTAATGTATTTAGTTAGCAGTTAATTAACCAATACAAGATACAAAATGTTTTTAGAGATTTCTGATAACAGACAGTCACCCTTTAAAGCAAAAGTGCTGTTTAGATCAGAATACAGTTGTAAATAGTATTAAAATCACAGAATTATTAATAAAAGTAACTACTTTTTTAATATATCTAAGAATATAATATAAAAGTAGTTGAATGCTAATATAAAACTTATAGTAGTAGTTAAAAACAGAGTTACTCTATCTTCTGTTTTTATGGCAGGTATCTATTATCACTGATAATAATATGAAACATACAGATTATAGTTTATTGCAATTGCTTTTAGTAATAAATATCAGGTAACAGATAAAAAGTATTGATGAATTGATAGTAAATCTGAGATATAGAATATAAATACAGTTGCATTTTTATATAATCTAATAACTGTGTTATTACCTGCAATTACCTTTTAATTTGATCTTATGTATTGAAAAAAATGTATTCTTACTTTATAACAACATATAGAGTTATTATCTTAATGGTAAGTAAAATTTAACCAGGATATTATGAACAGTATTATAAGGTTACTATCAAGATCATCTATTACTTATATATGCAGTACGGCAGAAGATATTATATCTGTACTGAAAAAGGAATCTGTTGAATTTAATCTGTATTTGATACGTCTCATAAACAAAATTGAGACAACCAATAATAAAATAATATCTGTAATAAACCGCAGAAAACAATCTGATAAAAAGTATAAAGCAGATATATTAAGAGATAAAAAGACAAGAGCTCTTATGCATATAACAAATGCTTTAATATATAGTCCTATAGAGGTTGAGGCTGAGAGTGCAACTATTGTAAAAAGAGTGACAGATATTTATGGTTTCAAGATAATGAAAAAAGGTTATAATAGTCAAACACCTACCACAGATGCACTTTTATCAGATCTTGACGCTCCAAATATAAAAGCAGCAATAGATAAGGTTAAGAATTTACGTATTATGGTTGAGGAGTTAAGAGAGGCTAATGAGAATTTTAAGCAGGCGTATACTAAAAATATAATCCGTAAAATGGAACTGAATAAAACTCCATCTGCAACTGAGTTCAGGCCTGTTATTCTCAGCATGTTAAATGATGAGTTAATTCCCGCTTTAGCTATAATGAGCAGAATAGATCCGGATACCTATTTATCTTGTTATAATACCATTCATGAGATTGTTTCAGAACACAACAGGTCTGTAAAAACGCACCTCAACAGGCTAAAAGCAATAAAGAGACGAGATAGTAGTGGTATATAAATACATGTTTCTTTAAATTGATATGATTATTTGTCTTTAGCATTTAGATTATAATTCTACGATACATTTTACTTCAATAAAAACCTAAAAATGTTAATGTAACAATCTCAGGTTCTTCATTCTTTAACTCTGATTAACACTGAACTAATCAGCAAATATTTTATCGTAGGCTTTATATATAGCTATCTCCTCTTTCATTATTCTATTCTTAAGCGATACTATTAGGTTTGCTATATCTTTTGAGAATTCGCTACTACCTGCCTCAGTTACGTTAGTATACTTTGTATAGAAGTTATTCACAAATTCGGTAATTCTATCCATCTCCTTTCCGAATGTATCAAGGGTTCGTTTAAGCGAAGCGTCTCCCTCTGCCTGTTTATAAAGAGGGGGATACAGTTCGTTATCTTCCAGTTTAAGATGAGCCAATAGTGTCTGCTTACTCTTTATCAGCAACTCCTTTCCTTTTGCAGATGTTGCTCCTACACACTGCAATTCATTAAGTATATCAGTTAACTCTATATGGTCGTCTTTTAATTTTTCAACAAGTTTGCTCATTTATAAATTATAGTTTGTTATGTTCCTGTATCAACTTCTCTATAGCCTCTCTGGTATATGTTCCTTTGCGCATATTATCATATACATAGTAGTGTAATTTATTGCTGTTTCCTTTGCAATATTTTGGTAATACTACAGCGTACCGGTTTGGTGCTTTATCTACAAGTCTTAGCAGTTCGTCTGCAGGTATCCAGCAATAGTTTAACATCTCATAATCGGCAGATGTAGGCGCACTGTTATTGATAGTTTCAGGATCTTTATAGTCAACCTTTATTAGCCATATAAATGTAACCTTATTAACCTTTATTGGGTTGTTCTGTTCAATCTGCCTGTAAACCTTTAGTGAGTCAAATACTTCACGGGTCTCCTCGTGCCAAAACTCTCTGAATGCTGTTAGTCTATAATCTCGTTTATCTCCGCGCTTTTTACCTCCTACAAAATTCATCCAGAAGCAACGTCCGTCGGCACGTTCATCTTCGCCTAAGAGTATATATACTTTATTGTTATATACGGAGTATGCTGTTACCCCAGCATTACTATATTTTGGTTTCTTCTTTGCTTTAACACTATTCAGAGAGATGATAGTAAGCAGAGCTATAAAAATGTATCGCATATTATATTGTTTTGAGCAAAAGTAGTAATTCAGATGTTGTTTATAGTAGTTAAGCTATAATTAAGTGAGGCAGCAAACTACAAAATTTAAACATCGAGGTTTTGTTCTGATTCATATTTTTTATAACTTACTTATAAACAAATTTTTAATTAAAAACTACGATATGAAAACATTAAAACTTACACTAATCCTGATTCTGGTAACATTTACATTATCGTTGACTGCACAAAGTGTTAAGGTTAATACTACCAAGAGTAAACTAACCTGGGTAGGTAAAAAGGTTACCGGCGAACATACAGGAACAATTATGTTGAGATCGGGAGAGATTATACTAAACGGTAAAGATATTGTGGGCGGAACATTTGTGTTTGATATGAACACAATAAACGTTACCGATCTTGAAGGTGATATGAAGAAAAAACTTGAAGGTCATCTTGAATCTGATGATTTCTTCTCTGTTGCAAGTTATCCTAAAGCAAAATTTGTAATAAAGGGTGTTGAAAAGATTAAGGGTAACGAGTACAAGATAAAAGGAAACTTAACCATTAAGGGTATTACAAAGTCGGTTATTTTTAAGTCAATGGTTAAGATAAAAGGCAAAAAGGTTATGGCAAAAGGATCTGCAATTGTTGACAGAACTAAATATGATATTAAGTATGGATCAGGATCGTTCTTTAAAGGACTTGGTGACAAAGTGATATACGATGATTTTGCACTCACATTTGAGGTTACAACAGAATAGGTTCAGAGAGCGGGATATAGAAATCCCGCTTTTTTATTATTTATGCTGTAACAATCTCTCTTTTTCTGTTATTGATAAATCTATAGCCCCACCACAATACAAATGGTATATGTAGTGCAACATTTGCTATACCCCACCAATAAAGTACTGTACTGTTTGCCCATGACGTTGAATCCATTACTGGTGTAAATATATCGTATGTAGCTCTTATCAGAATATGAAAAGCAAGTGTATAAACCCTGGCTATAATATACAATTCCGGACGCCTTCTAATTATTGGATACAGTTCAGCTGCCATTAGTATACAGAATGAGCTTGCAAAGTATCCGGGATTCTCGCCAAATACAAATGCAAGATTCCATGTTGTATAGAGGAAGTTCCAGGCTGGCGATGTAAATGCAAGCAGATCGCCTGGTTTCTCTCTGGTGAATGTCCAGTTATAATTATTACTTCTGTTATTCTTTACAAGGGGTATTGTTATACATAGTATTGCTCCTGCAATTCCGTTGTATATATTACCTGTTGCAAAATCTTTTATAGTTGCTTCCAGTATATTTATAAACAATACAGCATATAGCGCCCATAGTATCCAATCTTTTTTAAACAGGTTTAGTTTATTGCTATTATTAAGAACGGCTAAACGACCAAACCCAACAAGTATTGCCGTAGGAATAAGAACACTAACTGTTTTTGCCCATCTGAACCACCCGTCAAGCTGTTCTGACCATAAAGGAAAGGTTAGCAGCGACAGTATCCAGAATATTGCTGCAAATCGTGCGTTTTTTCTCATAAATTCTACCATCAGTAATAGTATTACTATGTAGGCAGACATTGATGTTACATATTGCCATAAAGGTATATTCATAGTTATTTGTTTTTAACCAGTAATTGGTTTGTTATTAGTATAAAAACAAATATAATGAATATTTATTCAGTTATAAGCTTCGGATATAAAAAAAGCAATCGTTGTAAGACTGCTTCAGTTATATATGTATAGTATACTGTTTACTCCGGCCATATAATGGTATCTTCATCTTTAAACAGAGGACCAAACTGTACCTCTACAACAGTATCGTCTTTAACAAGGAAATTTATTCCTTTAGCGTCAGAGCCAAACACAATCTGATTATCCTCGCCATCGCTAAGATCTTCAGTAAACATATCGTCAATATTAATAGTTGACATAAGATTCATAAGCGCGTTTTTATTAATGCCTATAATATCGTTACCGTCAATTGTACACTCTTCAGAGAAAGAAGATATTGTAACCAATCGCCAGTCATCATCCTCGCCAAACGATAATGATAACTTCTTATGTTCATAAAACCAGCTCTCTGTAAGGTAATGCTCTTCACTTGAAAATGAGTAGTTCTCAACCTCATTTGGTTCGCCCAGAATTTTCTTAACATCATCGCGTTGCATTCCGAACTTAACATTGTCAACTCCCTGACCTATCTTTATTTCCATAATTAAATAAGTATCATATTTTACTCAAAGATAGTTTTAAATGTACCTAAAACAAAAGAGAGTACTGAAGCCGATCAGTACCCTCTCAAAAAAACGTGAACAAATATGAAATATACGCTCCCTATAATATAGGCTATTTAGTTATACATTAATTTACAATAAAAGTTATATCTCTTCATAAGTAATAACAATAACCAACGCTTCAACAACAGCTGCATCTGTAACAGCATCAGCGGGTGTAGTAAATATCAGGTGCGATTTCTCTGCTATAGATTCATTGTTCTGCAATACAGCAACGTCGATACCAGCATTAGTTGCCACCTGATTTGCACTAAATATATCGTTACCGCTGCCATTTAATGATCCGCTGGCTCTTATGTTTATATTAAATTTAACAGTTTCATTAGTACTTACAGTATAAGCACTTACCTCTGTTATCTTTATATTAACTCCTTTAGGGGTTCTCCATACAGGCAACGATTCTGTTTTCCAATTGCCATCGTCGCCAATTGTAAACGATACTTGTTTAGTTTTTGTCTTTATTGCATCATCAACATACTTTTTATTTGCTGCATCTTTATTTTCAGTTGGAGTACCTACCCCTTCAATTTTTTTATCACCTGCTATTGTATTTCCTTTTTCTAATACATCATCAATATTTGGCACCACATCTACCCATTCAGAGCCATTATAGTATTTAAATATATTCTCTGTACTGTTATAATATATCTGACCTGTAGTTGGATTTGAAGGGTCTGATGCTCCGTTTGAAAGCCCACTTGCTACCTGTGCATCAACATATTTTTTATTTACAGCATCATTCTCATCTACCGGATCAGCAAGGTTTATTATATTCTTATTACCCGCACTATTATTTTGAGTTAACAGTTCTGACAGTGTATTTATAACAGACACCCAGCTACCTTCTTTATATAGATACCATTTGTGATCTGATGTATTATAGAAAAAATCACCATTACTAGCCGGGTTGGGTTCTGTTGTTGGCGATGTTCCTGATTCACCACCTCCTGCAAGTTTCCAATCTGAGGCTACAGAACTACCAGTACTTACATACAATTTACCATCAGACTCATTAAATAGTAATAGCTTCTCCCTTACGGGAGCAGATTCCGGAGTTCCTAAATATACTATATCTGATGAAGCACCTGTCCCCTCACCAATCTTAGTCCATGTAGAAGAGTTTAAGCTTACAAAAAATTCATCAGTAGTTTTATTGTAGAATAGTAATCCTGTTTTACCTGGCGTTCCGGCACTTGTTGAAACTGTTACAGGAACCGTTCCTGAAGCTCCATCGCCAGTAAGTTTAACCCAGTCAGATGAGGTTGTTCCTGTAGATATATACAGATCACCACTTCTATACATAAGCTGATTTACATAATTAGGAATCTGTGAACTTGTTCCTTGAAGAACCGCACCAGAAGCAGGAACCCATTTATCATCTACATAAACTTTTACATAATTATCATCAACATCATAATACATATCTCCAGCCTTTGGGTTAGTGAAGTTAGGAGTTATCTTAACATTTGATGTTTTTGGTATATCTAACCAACTATCATCATATCTGATTTTCAGCATGCCTGATTGTGTATCATAATACATATCGCCATCACTAGGATTGTTGGGAGGAGTATTACTTATAGGAACCTTTCCTCCTGCAACGCCTGCAATCAAATCATCTACATATACTTTTGTTACTGCATCATTATTACTTACTGGTTTACCAAGATTTGTTATAGTAACACCACCTCCGTTAGCTCCTGTAACTAATACATTTTCAAGACTCTGATTATCTACCTTTTTCCATTCTTTATCATAATAGTATAATACTTTATCATCTGTATTAAAGTAGATATATCCCTCATTTGGGTTTACCGGAGGATCAGGACTTGTTATTACTCCAGATGACTCTTTGGCCTTTTTATCAACATATTTTTTGTTTGCTGCATCTCCATCTTCAGTAGGTTCTGCCAATTGGGTAATTTTACCCGAAGCAGCACTATTACCTTTTGTCAGCACTTGTTCCAATGTCTGCATATCGGTATCAATATGTTTCCAGGTAGATCCATCATAAAAATAGAGTTTGTTATCGTCGGTATCAAAAAAGAGAGAGCCATGAACAGGATTTGCTGGTGCATCAGGTCCTGAAGGAACACCATTGCTTTCAGCTATTTTTGTATCGACATATATCTTTGTTGCTGCATCGTTTGGGTCTGTTGGATCTGTTAATTCTGTAATTTTTTGTGATCCGGCACTTGTATTTGCCAGAAGGATATCTCTAAGTGAGAGATCTGCCGGATTAAAAGCTCCCACTGGAGACCACAGAAATCCATCATAAGAGTATATCTTAAAATCATCTGTATCATAATATAACTGTCCTACACCTGCTTCAAGTGGAGCTACTGATTGTGCCGGTATTGACCCTATTACCTTTGACATCTTTGTGCTAACATAATCTTGTGTAGCATATAGATCCATATTTGGTGCGTTAGACAACTTGTTGTAATCTCCATATAAGAATGTTTTTGCTCTGTCGGCATAACGGGCAATAGGAACACTATTTATTTTACTTGAACCTAATACCTCACCATCCACAGTAACCTCCATCCAGAATATACCCTGAGACCAATCTATACTAAAGAAATCATCTGAACTATCTCCATCACCTACAGATATATTGATAAGACCAAACTGATTGGTCTTTACATCATGTATCTCACTATATATAGGATTATCAGATGGTTCTCCTCTAAAGAGCTTTATCTCAACCTTAGTTTCGTGATTTGCTTTAACCCTACCGTCAGCATCTCTTAGTACTGCCTGATAAGCAAATCCCCTCTCCTCTTGCGCTTGAACCGTAACGGAAAAAGCCAGAGTAAAAATTAGAAAAAAGTAGAATAACCGCATAACTAAAACCTTTATATTTAACTCATTTATCACTATAACAATAGTATTAATCACCATATATTATTAATTTACGAAAAAAATTCTGACAAGTCCAATTAATTACAAGTTTTTACATTAAAAAACGATACTTTAACAGATAACAAAAAGCACTTTTAATAAACTGTATTAAAGATTATTATATATAGCTACTAATTCCTAATTATTTATTTTTAGATACAAATAACAAATGCTTATTGTTATAATACGGTGTTATGTTGTGTATTGAATTACACCATAGAGATGAATGTCCATTATTACCATCGCAGAGATGAACGGCCATTGGTACCGTTGGATAGAGATGAACGGCCGTTCATCTCTACGGGGTCTCTACAACA
>DKJY01000081.1 GCA_002454955.1 Bacteroidales bacterium UBA6680 | reverse complement strand
CACAGTTTCGGGGACAGTGTCTATAGCTGCAAAAACCCGCTTTTAATTAAAGATATAGTTGTAATCTCTCTTTAATATGAGAGATTACAATATTATATATCAGAACTCTTCTATAATCTCCTGTTCTCCGTTTCGTTTCTTCAACACAAGCTGTCCTTCGTTATTTTGCGATATATTTACATATATAGGTTTAACGGCTGTTGCATATTCTATATCAGGACTTAGCAATATGTAACCATACCTATTCTTTATTCTGGTTATCATAACATGTTTATGAAGAAATTCGGGTTGGTATATAGTATCAAATACCGGTTTAACAACCTCTTTCTCATCAAATATGTTAATAATACCATAACCTCGTTTAGATTTGGTAAGTTTATAGTTCATATAAAAATCGGATATATCAATATATTGAGGCTTTATTATAGTCATCTCGTCTAAAAAGATAATTCCTTTAAGTCCTTTATTCTTAACTATTGCATATGTTTTACCAGAATATTTATCAAGACCAAACAGTAATATTTCGTCATATTTAGGTGGGATATAGTCTTCAAAAGTCTCGTTATATACAAGATAACCTGTTTTACCTTTTGTTTTTACCTTAATAATGCCTTCCGGATAAAATTTATCTATCTCTACATCACCTATGTAATCGTACTTTAAATCTGTAAACATATATCTCTCCTCAAGATATATTATCCCCTGCTTTCCGTTCTTACTAACAATTGCAAAAACATCATCACTGTTGGTTAATGGTTTTATAAAGTCGTATACGGCATCAGTATATATATATTTATTAGTCTTACTCCGATAACCAAACAGTCCGTTCTTCTTAAAAATTTCATACTTTCTCTCTAATGCAGTTTGTGCTGTAACAAAAAAACCACCACAAAACAACACTATAACTAACAGGAATAATCTCCTCATATAATATATTATTTATAAAATCACTCTTTATCAGAATAGCTCTCTCTCTTTAAGTATATCAAGAAGATACATTCTTTTTCGTTGAGATACAGGTACTGTAGAGCCATCAACCATACTTATGTATCCGCCATCGCGTTTACTATATTTTAATACATTGCCAATGTTAACAATATGCGATTGATGCACCCTTAAAAATCCTAATCCGGTAAGCAGGTCTTCATAATATTTTATTGCCTTTGATACCAGAATCTCTTCTCCATCTTTAGTATAAAACGTTGTATAGCTATTATCTGATTCACATCTAATAATATCCTTAAGATCAACAAAAAATATAGAGTCTGATGTTTTAAGTGTTATCTTCTTAATATCTTTTGTGTCATCGTTTATATGACTATAATCTGGTTTGTACTTACTACTCTTTATTTCGTAAATAACGCTCTCAACTCCTTTTATAAGTTCAAACTCATTTATTGGCTTTAGTATATAATCAAATGCATTAAACTTTATAGCTTTTATTGCATAATCGTTATGTGCAGTAATAAATATTACTCTAAAATCTGTTTTATCAAATCTGCTTAGTATATTAAATCCGGTTCCACCGTGTATATCAATATCCAGAAAAACCAGATCGGGCTCTTTCTCTATAATAGTATTATAACCAGTATCTACAGATCCGGCTGTTGCAACAATATCTATCTCCTTAAAATTGAAATCCAGTATAAATCTTAAAGCCTCAATGGCCTTTGGTTCATCATCTATAATTACTGCTCTTATCATCTAGTTTAGGTTTACAGGAATCTTAAACGATACCTTTGTGCCAACATTATTATCCGACTTCTCTATAACAAACGAACTGTTCTTTATGTTGTATATGTTCTGTAACCGCTGATTAAATATCTTAAGTGCATATGATCTCTTCTTATTCATCTTATCAATATCAAATCCGCTTCCGTTGTCAGTTACAGTAACAGAGTATACATCCTGCTCTTTCTCTATGTTAACATTTATATGCCCTCTTGTTTCAATACTACTAATTCCGTGTTTAATAGAGTTCTCTATAAACGGCTGAATAAGCATTGGTGGTATCATCTCAAACTCTTTCTCAATCTCAGATGAGATATTTATATCATAATCAAACATATTATTAGTTCGTATCTGTTCAAGTTTCAGATAGTCGTATATTGTTCTCTCCTCCTCTTCAAGTGTAACAAGCTCTCTTGTAGAGTTTTCAAGAACAGATCGCATTAACGATGCAAATAAGCCAAGCAGTTTAGCCGCTTTTAAGCCATCGTTCTTATAAAGATAACTCTGTATAGATGTAAGACTATTAAATATAAAGTGCGGATTCATCTGCGATCTTAATAGTCTGTGCTCTAACCTCAATTTATCTGACTTCTGCTTAACCCGTCTGTTTCTGAGAATAAAAAAGAATGTTATAAACAACAGTACCGATATAGATACTACACTAATAGTTATTATCTCTGATACCTTTGCCGTAAACTCCTGATGCCTTATTTTAGAGTTTTGCTCAGCAATTATCTTCTCTTTCTCTGATAGTTTATATTTGCTATTCAGAATAGCCAGTTTCTCTGTCTTCTCCTGATCAATTATTTTACTGCTCGTCTCTGCTGCTATCTTATTCCACTCATATGCCTTCTTATAGTTACCGGTTATATTATAAATCTCTGATAACAACTGTGCCGATTGTTCTATAGACGATTTAGAGTCGATCTTAAGAGCCATATTATAGCCTTTTGTAAGATACCTAAGTGCCTTGGTATAGTTCTTCTGTTTAAACTGAATATTACCCAACGATATTGCCGCTGCCGAACCATAGTAGTAATCGCTTATTGAGTCGGATATTGTTGCAGATTTGTTATAGAATATCTCTGCCTGTACACTATTATTCAGCGTTTCATAAAGTCCTCCAATATTCAGATAACATATTGCCTGCCCTATCTTACTATTATTCTCTATGTTAATATTTAACGACTGTTTATAATAGTACAGTGCACTATCATTAACTCTCAAATCCTTAAACACACCACCAATACACAGATAGTTTATTGCCTGTCCGCGCCAGCTATTCAAAGTCTTCTCAGAAGCCAGAGCACTCTTCAGGTATCGTACTGCTTCACCATCATCACCAGAAAGCAGATATACATTGCCAAGACCATTAAGAGCAACGGCTCTGCTCTTCTCTCTTCTATCTGACTCAACACTATAATTATCAATATAGTTTAATACCTCATGATAACATTTTGTAGCCTCAACCCAATCGTCTATTCTGCGATAAACCAGCCCCAGATTGTTCAGAGCAAAGAATATCTGAATTGTATCGTTGTTATCTTTTGCCAGAGACAAGGCTCTTTTATGATGTAATATAGATTTGTTATAGCTGTTATAATCTCTGAAAGCAAGCCCCAGCAGATCGTTTGCCTGTATAATACCTTTCACATAATTAACTGTTTTTGATTCATCAAGCAGATGTTTCAACTTTAGAGTATCACCTTTGCTCTTAAAAATACTTTTGTTAATACGTTTAAAGCAGGTATCAGGTACATCTGTAGTATTATTTGTAGTAATCTCGCTTTTATTACCGCAACCACTACATACAATCAGCAACGATGCTACTGCTATAATACTCAGCAACATTAGTTTTTTCATAAGTCTTATATCTTTTGTTTAAAGAGAGCGCTTTGTAACTAAATACAAATTGTTTATTCATTATCAAAAGTATAAAACATTATTGAACCATATGCATTTTTAACGGGTAAATTTGTTATAAAATTTTATGTACTATACAGTTATACCTGTCTACAACTGTATAGTATCACATAAAATTTACAATGTGTGGTTTACGTATAATCTGTTTCCGTCTGATCTTATCTAAAACCGGATGTGGTTTCGCAAGCACATCCGGAAAATGTAACTATAAAAAACATATAACGATATATCAATTATATGATATCGGATAGAATACTAATTCGCATTTCTAACTATTAAACTACTATGATCGCTGGTAAAGCTAACATTTATCCTTATACTTTTATTCTTACATTTGAATTCGCCTATATTCTCTTTGAATTCGATACAAAATGGCCTGACATAAATATACAGTATGTCCAATAATGGACATATTTTCCAACTTCACAAACCCACAATCAACTGGCTAACTGCAAACTAACATTACATGGTTTACTCTTTGCCAAATAGTAGCAAAACATAATTATTATGGACAGAGCTATTTCTAAAGATTATATTAAAAGACGAAAAAAAAAGATTATTATAAGATCATCTATCGGTATAATAACACTTACTCTACTAATGATATTACTTCCAGGATGGATGGCACCTGTTGCTGATATTGGACTATACAGGATTGCATATGCAGATAAGGGCAATATAGAGACATCATTTAGTGCATATGGTGTTGTTACGCCACTCTATAATGAAGTTATTACATCGCCAATTGCAACAACCGTACTAAGAGTAAATAACTCTTCAGGAGATAATATAACAATATCAGATACTATTATTATACCCGATATAGAGCGCGTTGAAGCCGATTTGAAAAAACTTATTAGAGAAAGGACTATTAAAGAGAATAGTATAATGCGAAATAAGGAGTTGATAAATCAGAAACTAAAACAGTTCACACTTGCTCTTAACGCAGATTCTATAAAGATTGAGCAGCTAGCTTCGTCGTTACGTAAAGAGCGCGAACTGTTAAAGATTGGTGGAGGGTCGCAAGAGAAGGTTGATTTGGCAGAGATGAACTATAAGGTTGCCAGAATAAACAGAGATAAGCTAATTCAGGAGCTCAGCTCATATAAAGCACTCAGCAATATAGATATAAGTACCGGCGATATAGAACTATCAATACTAAACGAGAAGATATCAGAACAACAAATCCTTATAAACAGATCATTTATACGATCAAAAAGAGATGGCGTTATTACAAGTATTGCTGTAAAACCAGGTCAACAGATTGGTGCCGGTCAGCAGGTTGCTACTGTTGCTAATGTAAACAACTTTAAGATAACAGGAGATGTACCCGGTAAATTTGCCGACAGATTAAACTATAATATGAAGGTAAGAGTAATTATACAAGACAGCTCTCTATACGGAAGGTTATCTGGTATAGCACCTGAAGTTAACGGAGGATCTGTATCGTTTACTGTTACTCTTGATAATCCAAACCACCCACTATTAAGAGCCCAACTTAAAACAGATATAAGAATAATACAGCAGGTTGAGCATAATACTATAAGATTACCTTTTGCTGACTTTTATACAGATAATGCATATGTTGATCTGTTTGTTTATAACGGTGATAAACTCGAAAAGCGTAAGGTTCTGCTAGGCGGTTGTTCTTATGATTATGTTGAGATAAAATCGGGAATTAAACCAGGTGAGAAAGTTGTTATCAGCAAAAGTCTTGCAGAGGAGTATGAGGATTATACAACTATAGGCTACAAAAACGATTACGAGAATTAAAGCACCTTTTAACACATGTTGGTATGGGTAAGTCATACTGATTATATCCTGATCTTTAAAAAAAGATAATGAAGAGACTATTAATATATTACATCTGTGTAACTGCATTTTTTGCACTAATCACATCATCTGTATCGGCCCAGTCATATATAACACTATCGTTGTATGACGCTATTGAGCTATCCAGAACAGAGTCGCCTGTAGCTAAAAGAGCCGTTGTAACACGTAAAAATGCCTTCTGGGATTATAAAATTCACAGGGCAAACCTGAGGCCAAAGCTCTCAATGAGCGCTGTTGCACCAACATTCTCGTCGTCTGTTGATGCCATTACACAGTCTGATGGTTCTATTGCTCTGCATGAGGTATCTAAAAGCACAACCGGCTTACAGTTACAGATTGATCAGCCCCTGCCCTTTCTTGGTGCTGAGTTGTTTGTGAAGTCTGGTCTTAACAGATACGATAATTTCAAAAGCGATAAACACAGCTACGGAGGATTTCCGGTTGAAGCCGGAATAAGCATGCCCCTGTTTAGATACAATAAATTAAAGTGGGACAATAAGATTGCACCCATACAGTT
Organism: Bacteroidales bacterium UBA6680; assembly: GCA_002454955.1. Lineage (GTDB taxonomy): Bacteria > Bacteroidota > Bacteroidia > Bacteroidales > UBA6680 > UBA6680. Next base: position 8,550 of record DKJY01000081.1, on the reverse strand, counting down.
TAAGGAATCTAAACTAAAATATATTGAGGATATTGAATTATCTTCATTAGAAGCTATAAGATTGTTCTTTGAACTTGCTCTATGGCAGTCAAAACACAAAATTGCAGAGAACAACTTTAAGCTTAACAGTAAACTTTATGAGATTGCAGAAGAGAAGTATAAGCTTGGTAAGATATCAAGATCGGAACTATTACAGGTTAAGTTAATGTATATTAACTCCGATAATGCTCTGCAAACGGCAACACAGAATATTGGCAATGCAGAGTTAAGCCTGAAATCGCATCTTGGTATTATAACAGAGGCTAAATTAATATTAACTCAAATACCTGAACTTCCATTTATAAAAGCTAATCAGAAACATGTTGTTGATATGGTAAGAAATAACAGTTCAAAAGGTGTTGAATTTACCCGCAGGTCACTTGAGAGTAAACGTAATATAGCAAAAGCAAAAGGCAATAGCGGAATATCAGGTAATCTGTACGCATCATTAGGCTATGCTACACACTTCAACTCGTTTGATAATATCCCATCTGATATGCCAAAACACCAAAAACTTGAACTTGGTTTTAGTATGCCTATACTTGATTGGGGACGAACAAAAGCTGTAAGAAAAAGAGCCGAGATAAAGGATGAACTAATTGAGGTAGAGATAACTCAGGACAGAGCCAATCTAGACAGAGAGGCTGTAGTGATCTTAAGCAGTCTTAAATCGTTACAAAAGCAACGATCACGAATAATAGAGGCTGACTCTTTGGCTAACGAAAGGTATAATATATCGCATAACAGGTATTTGGTTGGCGATATATCTGTAATAGAGCTAAATCTTGCACAGAGCGAGAAAGACAATGCTATACGTAACAGTCTTATAATGAATCGTGATATATGGATGATATACTACCAGCTAAGAGGTATTACCCTGTACGATTATATAGATAATAAGAAGATACAGAACGAGTATAAAAACATATTTGATAATTAATATAAAAACATAAAATATTATGATTGAACTTAAGAACATTCATAAAGTATACCGAACAAAGAATATAGAGACGGTAGCACTTGACAATATCAACATGAAGGTTGAAGAGGGTGAATTTGTTTCGATAATGGGGCCATCAGGTTGTGGAAAAAGTACTCTGTTAAACATTATTGGATTAATTGATAACCCTACAGATGGAGATATGTCTGTTTGTAACACCCATATTAATGGGCAAAAAGAGAAACAACTTGCAGCATTCAGAAATAAAAATCTGGGGTTTATTTTCCAGCGTTTTCATCTAATATCATCGCTTAATGTTTTAGATAATGTAGAGCTCTCACTTATATATCGTAAAATGTCAGGAGCTAAACGCCGTAAACTGGCACTAGAAACATTAGAGAAGGTTGGCCTCTCGCACAGAGCCAAACACTACCCTTCTGAGTTATCAGGAGGTCAGTGCCAGCGCGTTGCTATTGCCAGAGCTATAGTTGGCGAACCACAACTTATACTTGCCGACGAGCCTACTGGTAATCTGGATAGTAAGATGAGCGAAGAGATAATGCAGATACTTCATGATCTTAACAGAGACAGTAAAACTACAATTGTGATGGTAACACACGACGAAAAACTTGCAAAACAGACAGACAGAGTTATCAGATTTTTTGACGGACGTCAGGTAAACTAAAATATAGAATATTATGTGGCGAACAACATTTAAACAGTTCCTTATCTTAATAAGGAGAAACAGATTCTTCACCTTTGTAAACCTGTTTGGTATAAGTTTTACAATAATGCTTGTAATGACAATTCAGGTAACATTTGAGAGTCATGTATGGCCTGGCGGACCTGAAAAGAATAACGACAAAATGTTATTTCTTTACAGAACTGTTATTTCTAAAGAGAGATCAAACAGCATTGGTGGTGTAAATCAGAGGGTAATTGAGGAGTATATACTCAAGATGAAAACGCCTAAATCCATTGGTTTTTGTTCTCACTCTGATTGGTCAAATATTTCACCCAAAGGTGTAAACAAATATCAGGTTAAAATGACAAATGCAGCCTTTATGCAGATATTTGATTATAAAATTATTGATGGCAGAATATATACAGAAAAGGAGGTAAAGAACTCATCTCCGGTAGTTGTTATTAGTGAATCACTAAGAGACGATCTGTTTGGCAAAGAGAGTCCTTTAGGAAAAACCATTGATATACAGAATACAGCCTTCAGAATAATTGGTGTTATTAAGGAGGTACCCAATAACTGCAAAACATCAAAGAGTGACATTTGGTACCCTTACACAATAAAGAAACACGACCTGCCTATGTTAGATGAAACGGGTGTATGCAGTGTTGTGTTTGCTACAGATAACAATGACAATAGTAAAGCCATTACAGAAGAGTTAAGAGGAGTTGAGAGAAAGATTGAGGCTGTTCTGGATGGCGAAGATGTTATGTTACCCGGACCATATGACAGTTTAGATAAATACTTTGCCGGATATGGCGATCCGAGATACTATAAAGGAAAAACTGTTAACCTGCTATGGCAGATAGGAAAAATGTTTCTTGTTCTTCTTGTTCCGGCAATAAGTCTGATAGCACTTAACCTTACACGCGTACAGGAACGTTCTGAAGAGATTGCTGTAAGAAAAACATTTGGGGCAAGCAGTATGGGTCTGATTAAACAGATTCTGTTTGAGAATTTTCTTCTTACCCTGATTGGAGCAGTAATTGGATTTGTCTTTGCATGGGTCACCCTTGAGTTTTTTGGTGATATACTATTTTCGGAGTTAAACGGAAATAATGTAACAATCAATCTGAGTATAATAACATTCTTTGTATGCCTGGCTATATCCCTTATACTAAGTATTGTGTCCGGATTTATTCCTGCTATAAAGATGTCTAAACTTAAACCCGCACTAGTTATGAAAGGAGGTGAGTTATGATTAAACATAGTTTTAAACTTATATGGAATCAGAAGAAAAAGAATGCATATATCATTATAGAGCTCTTTATTATGTTTCTTATACTATTTGTAACAGGTTCTTTTGTATATGAAAAAACTGTAAGATATTACGAAGGTGTTGGTGCAGACATCAAAAATAAATATTACATGTATTTATTTAAAAATAATAAGGTTGACGACAGTTACAACAAATACACAAATTTTACAAAGGTTAAGGAGTCTCTATTAAATCTTAATAATGTAAAACGTGTTTCATTAACACAAAATGCTGCTCCATATACAGGAGGAGTATCTAAGTATGATATCAGAAACGGAAACCGATCGGTAAATATTGCAGAACGACAAACCGACGCAGACTTTGCCGATCTGTTTAAACCAAATATTATAAAAGGCAGATGGTTTACAGAAGAGGAGATGAATAATACTATTATCCCTATTCTTATTGATAGCGAAACAGAGGAGTATCTGTTTGACGGTAAAGGAGGTTTGAATAAAACAATTACCGGAGGCAGATCATCAGATGAGGTAGAGACAAAATACCAGATTGTTGGAGTTGTTGATTTTATGAAGTATGGAGATTATTCAGTAAAGTTACCAACAATAATTATCCCATGTACAAGATCATACTGGAACATTAGTCAACGTTGCGAAATTATACTTGAACTAAATGATCTGTCAAAACAGAATCCTAAAGAGTACTCTGAGGCTATATTCTCTGTATTAGATCCAAATGACTGGACAATTCATCGGTCAACACCCTTTGAACCAATGAAAAGAACAACAAACTCCTATGCCGCAGGAGACTTAAAGACAACAATTATTGTCTCTGTCTTTTTTCTCATAAATATTATTCTGGGTATGTTTGGTATTCTTGGTTATAATATAAACAGGCGCAAAGCAGAGATAGGTTTAAGAAGAGCTATAGGGTCAACAAAAAGACAGATAAAAAAGCTCCTTTTTGCAGAGATGATAATGATTACATTAATATCAATTATTCCGGCAATAATTATTATTCTCAACATACAAATATTTGTACACGGTGCAAAACATCTGGATGTTACTATTCCTTCATTAATAGGATCTCTGATATTTATCTTTGCATTAGTAAGTGTATGTGTATATTATCCGGCAATACTTGCCTCACGCATTGAGCCGGCAACAGCACTACAAGATGAGTAGATATATTACAAGGGCTCTAACGAGAGTACAAAATGCTTTTCCTAAGGGCTCTAAATTTATTATCTTTATTTTCTAATAAAGTATCTGTATGATTCTGATTATTGATGATGATATAGGAATAAGAACATCGCTAAACCTGCTTATGAAACAAGCAGGTTTAGATGCTTTTGCCGTTCCTGAACAAAACAGTGCAATAAAATGGTTAAGAGAACACACTCCGGACATTATCCTTATGGATATGAATTTTACGGTTAGTACATCGGGCGAGGAAGGTCTTGAACTATTACGAAAAGTAAAAATACTACACCCTGAAGTACCTGTAATTCTTATTACTGGCTGGGGAACAATATCGTTGGCTGTTGAGGGAGTAAAACTTGGAGCTTCTGATTTTATTACAAAACCATGGAATAATAATCAGATAATAGAGTCGGTAAAAACAAATCTTAAAATAGCAGAGATAAACAGTACCGACAAACCCGACACAAACTGCAACCTAAGAAAGAGATATGATCTGACAAATATTATTGGTAACTCAACAGAGATAAAAGAGGTACTTATATCTGCCATGCGTATTGCTCCAACAAATGCAACAGTTCTGGTTACAGGTGAAAGCGGTACAGGAAAAGAGCTTATAGCAGAGGCAATACACAATAATAGTAAACGCAAAAACAAACCTTTTATAAAGGTTAATCTGGGAGGTCTGTCGGCGTCGCTATTTGAGAGCGAAATGTTTGGTCATAAACGCGGTGCCTTTACCGATGCACATACCGACAGAACAGGACGATTTGCAATGGCTGATGGAGGAACAATATTCCTTGATGAGATTGGCGAACTAGATCTTCAATCGCAGGTTAAATTGTTAAGAGTATTACAGGAGCAAACCTTTGAGGTATTAGGATCTAGTGTTCAGAAAAAAGTTGACGTCAGGGTTATATGTGCAACAAACCGTAACCTTCCGTTAATGGTTCAGAAAGGAGAGTTTCGTGAAGATCTTTACTATAGAATCAATCTCATAAATCTTAACCTTCCATCGTTAAGAGAGAGATCTAATGACATTCCGTTATTAGTTAATCACTTTGCTTACAAGCTATGCAAAGAGCATGAATTACCAGATATAAATATTGATAAAAATGCATATAGTTATTTAAAGAAGTTACCTTTCAGAGGTAATATAAGAGAGCTTAAAAATCTGGTTGAGCGCACAATACTGATGTCTTCAAACTCCGATATAGATTCAGATAATTTTATTGCAAATCAGCAATATGAGATAGTAAACACCAATATAGAAGGTGGTTTAACAACTATTGATAATATTGAAAAAGAGATGATAATAAAGACTCTTAATATCTACAAAAACAATATATCTGGTGCCGCACGTTCATTAGGATTAAGCAGAGGTGCTCTGTATCGCAGGCTGGACAAATACAATATCTCTTACGAAAAATAGAGACATGAAACTGAGAAAACAATTCACCATATGGGGTATATTACTATATACAACAGTGTTTATTACACTTATACTTCTTTATGAGTATAACAAATGGGTATTTCTTACCGGAGAGATACTGCTTTTTGTTTCGTTAATACTATTTGTAAGTATCTATAAAAAGCTTGTACGCCCTGTTGATGCTATCGGATCTGCATTATCGTTGTTAAGAGAGAGGAATTTTAACACACGTCTTGTTCCTGTAGGGCAAAGTGATATTGATAACCTTATTGAGGTTTACAATAAGATGACTGAGCAACTAAGAATTGAGCGTATAAAGCAGAGAGAGAGTAACTACCTGTTAGATAAACTAATTGATGTTGGTCCATCTGGCATTATAATATTTGACTTTGACAATAAAATTGTTAAGCTAAACAGAAAGGCTGTAACGTTTATTGGATCAACATCTGAAAATGAATGTCTGGGAAAAACACTTGATTCATTTAATAATAAAATAAGCAACTCTCTTTATGAATTAAACGATGAAGAGAGTAAGATTATAACAACCGAAGGTGCCAGAAGATATAAGATATACCGCTCTGGTTTTATGGACAATGGTTTTCAGCGTCCGTTCATAACAATAGAGGAACTAACCTCAGAACTCATTAATGCTGAACGCAAAAGTTATGAGAAGGTGATACGTATGATGAGTCATGAAGTAAACAACTCTGTTTGTGCAGTAAATTCAATTGTTGATTCTGCCATTAATTTCAATAGAGATATTAACAATCCTATGGTTGATGATATATGCAGTGCTCTTGAGATATCAAAAGAGAGAAATAATAACCTTGCACGTTTTATGAAGAACTTTGCCAATATTGTTAAGATTCCTACCCCTACAATAACCGAGGTTAACATAAAATATCTGGTTACCAAGACCTCAAACCTTATGGTTCCGTTGGCAAATGAGCACAACATTAATATTACCACTAACCTTCCTGAACACAATTTATATATTAAAGCAGATACAACACAACTTGAACAGGTTATTATAAACAGTATAAAAAATAGTATTGAGGCTATTGAGGCAGATGGAGATATAGATATTACACTAACAGATAAAGGTATTACTATATCTGATAATGGTTGTGGCATAAATGATAACATAAAGAGTAAACTCTTCACCCCTTTCTTCTCAACAAAAACAAACGGACAAGGCGTAGGGCTTACACTGATAAGAGAGATTCTTTCAAATCATCATATGGATTTTTCTCTTAGCACAGATGAGGATCATATTACCAAATTTGTAATTCATTTTAATAATAGCAACAGATAGTATACCTCTTTTTATTACATTTAGATAAACAAAAGAGAGATAGTTATGTCTGAATTTACCAAACACTCTGAAGAGAGAAAGAGAGATCTTATTGAGTTATATGATGCAATTGTAGATAAACGCAATGCTGCTCAAGCAATAAAACAGAGCGAGGGTCTGCTTAAAAGGGTTGTTCCTGCTGATATTATTCATGTTGTTGATGATCTTGTTGAGAGAGGTATTCCTATGGAGAATCTTAAATCCGGAATAAACAAGTTTCTGAATGTTGTTTATCAAACAGTGAAAGATTACCCCTATACTGCTCCAGAAGAGAACTCTTTTCTGCACTGCTGTATTAAGAATAACGAAAAGTTAGACGAACTTCTTTCATCGTCAAAACCAATGATAAAGAAGATTAATGAATCTCCTGATAACAAAGGTTTGCAGACAGGTTTAACAATGCTATTCAGAGAGGTTAGCAGATTCATCAACTACTACATAATAAAAGAGAATGTTCTTTTCCCGATTGTTGAAAAGTACCTTAAAGAGTACAAATGTCTTCAGGTAATGTGGTCATTTCATGACGATATTAAAGGTAATATAAAGGCTCTGTTGGCGAACCTTGAGTCAGATTCGTTTGATATTGACGATTTTAATTTTGTTGTTGGCGATATCTTTTTTGATATGTATGCTATTAAATTCAGAGAAGAGCGTATACTATATCCTCTAATTGAAGAGATAGTTCCTGAAGAGGAGTTAAACAAATTATTTGCCGCCAGTGCAGAGATTGGATTTCCGTACTATACTCCTGAAAATATGACTATTGATAATACCGAATCTATAACTGCTAATCAGGGCGAGATAAACCTTAAAACCGGATCGTTATCGGCAGAACAGATTATACTTCTGTTTAACCATCTGCCTGTTGATATAACATTTGTAGATGAGAACAACAAGGTTAAATATTTCTCTACACCACCTAAAAGAATATTTCCGCGAACTACATCAATAATTGGCAGAGATGTTAATAACTGTCATCCGCCTGAGAGTGTACATGTAGTTGAACAAATTGTTGAAGCATTCAGAGATGGAACAAAAGATAAAGCCAGTTTCTGGATAAAGATGATGGGTGATTATATATTGATACAGTATTTTGCTATACGCGATGATAAGGGTGAATACAGAGGAGTTGTTGAGGTATCACAAGAGATCAGCGAGATTAAATCGCTTGAAGGAGAACAGCGATTACTTGATTGGGAAAAATAATGAGTAACAAAGATATTTGAGCAGCTCTATTTACAGACTGCTCATTTTTTTAGATTGATTTATAGCTATTTGCATAAATTACAATACTACTAATAATAAAGTTTTTTTGACCTGTAACAGAATCCTTTGCATTTGCAGCAGATTTTTTTGCAGATACAGAGCACTGCAATATCAATTGATACAAAGTTTTTCTGACCTGTAACAGAATCCTTTGCATTTGCAGTAGATTTTTTTGCAGATACAGAGCACTGCAATATCACTTGATACAAAGTTTTTCTGACTTGTAACAGAATCCTTTGTATTTGTAGCAGATTTTTTTGCAGATACAGAGCACTGCAATACCACTTGAAACAAAGTTTTTCTGACTTGTAACAGAATTCTTTGCATTTGTAGCAGATTTTTTTGCAGATACAGAGCACTGC
>DKJY01000159.1 GCA_002454955.1 Bacteroidales bacterium UBA6680 | reverse complement strand
CTGATTGTACATACAGATAGCCCTCAACTCCCCACCGTTGACCTGTTAGATCTTCTGTTCCCAAATCTGTAACGTTAATCTCTGAATAATATTTACTATCATTATATCTCTTTGTTGATCTCCATTTTCTCCACTCATGTAATTTTGCACTTCCTGAGAACTCAAGGTTTCCATTTTTTAACTTCACATCTGTACCATTACCTATATCATCTGATGGATTAAGTACTGCAAAGTTTCTTGTAGGGCTATCAAGCATTTGATCTATATATTTATCGCCATCCTTTCTACTATCATAATTTACAGGAGTGTAATCATTTCCTTTTCCTGAATAATCTTTCCCGGGATTAGTCTGGTCAGAGAAGTTCAGATAGAAACCATTTGTCCCGTAATTCTCTATTTCGGGTTTTTTTGGAATCCATTTACCATCCTTAAACTCTCCAAAAGAATCTTTATCAAGAGCTGCCCCGTCAATAAAATGTACCTCTGCTATATAACCCTTTGCATAAAATGGTTCTTTTACCTCTTTCCTTCCTATATATAATGGTTTGTCTGCAGAGTTTACTATAGAGGAGTAATCTGAGGTTATATCATTCGGCCCATAAGTTACATCTGTATCTATTTTAACACCGTTAACATAGATATTAAACTGACGATTATTAATATCATAACTGCAAACTATATGTGTAAACTCACTATTCATTGTAATAGCATCTTTAGATGTCAGATGTCTTACCTTGTTACCATAATCAATTAAAAAATTAACCTTATTATTGCTATCAATATACAGAACCTCTCCGTTGCCTCCAGCAGAATATTTTGATGATGAAAATATTGATTGATCTGTATCAATATCTGATAATTTAACCCAACAACTAATGGTCCATAATTTTCTGTTACCCTCTTTAGTATCACTCTTTACAATATAATTATCTTTAGTTGAATTAAACCTTAATGAGTAACCTATTCTATAATCGTCATATACAGAAATTTTAATACTCTTCTCTATGCTTATTCCTTCAGAGTTTATTGCAATTAATGAGTATGTATAATATCCTTCTGTTTCCGGAACTGTTATCTCTTTATTGCTTCCTGTAACCTCAACTGCTGTATTATAGTTTTCATCATCTTTGCTCTTTATTTTTAGTATTTCTGCATCTGATACATCCCAACTCAGACTGATATTCCCTCCAATATATGACTCTGCTCTATCTGAGATAAACGAATTTATTACAGGTACATTTACTGCTGAGGTACGAACGTACATACGGTGTTTTACCTGTATCCAACAAGCTAAGGAATTTATATGCTCTGAAACAATAGTCCCGCATGATCCTCCTTTGTCAGTACCTTTGTTTTGATGCCCAATAGAAAATGGTCCCTGACTTGAAGAACTCCACCCTTTTATACCTCCATAGCTCAACTTTTGTTTACTATTTGAACACTTTAAGTAATTACCTCCAATTTTTATTTCCATATAATCGGTAAGTTTTTTATTATGTATTTTTGTATACCAGCCTTCACCCTGATCTAGCAGAAACCTTGCAAGGTCGCCATGAGTGGTTTCTGAATTCCACATTTCTCCTTCTGCTATTATAGTATACTCTTCTGATTGTAATGACATCCATTCAAATGTCTTGTCACGTGGTATACTTACAGGTAGGTTGTATTGTCTGACACCATTAATTTTATACTCAGGGGCACCTGTACCTGTACTTTCATCACGTATAAACATAATTTCATTAATGCCCTTTAATGTATGCCACAACTTCGACACATGATTCTGAGTTGGAACTAAAATATCTCCAATTCCTTGTGTCCAAGCTGTTCCATGATATAGGTAGTTTGTGTTTTTTTGGGATTTGTTAGAGTATCTATACATCATTGTCCATCCACCACCACTTGTTGTCATATCACAGTGTGCCATAAAAGGATCTTTTCCTGTATTTAATCCATCAGGATCTACTAAATACAATCCATTTTTACCTGCATTATCAGGGTATAGAGCTCTGTGATCACTACACGATTCAAGTGCTGTACCTGATGATACAGATGTTGATAAGAGGTTAACATTATCGAAGTTACAATATACATCAAACGGATCAGTGCTTCCTACTTTACCATCAGGATCAATTGTATATACTCCATTTTGTGTTTGCCCAATATCTTTATACCCTTTACAGGATATAGGATAGTTAATAATCTCAACAATGCTACTCTCAACAGATGCACCATCCTCTGAATTATCATTTGGGGTAACAGTAACCTTCCACTTTTCGCCTATACTGGTCTCCTCTGAAACAATTATATCATTTTTAAATACTCCTGTATTTTTATAGTCATTATACATTGCTGATATCTGTTCTGAACTTAACACCCTATTCCAGATGGTTATCTCGTCTAAATAGCCATTAAAGTCATCATTACCCCATATTCCACCAATCCACAGGTACGAATTTGTTCCACCTGATGGTTGATTAGTATAATTTTTGGAAGGCTCTATCATATCACCATCAACATAGAATATTATCTTTTTCTCTGAAACGTCTCTTGTTACTGTTATAAAATGCCACTCACCTGCATTTACGCTACTCATTATCTCAGAAGATACCTCAACATTTGTTCCTGATGAACCATACTCATGCATATAGAGAAGTCTGTTATCATTAGTTATCTTGAGTGCATATAATACATTTGTTGGGGAAGATTCGCCATTTATACCATACATCAATATTGGATTATGGCTATCGAGACTATTATATTTTACCCATAACGACACAGTAATGTCACTCATATTTCTGAGTGATGTTCCAGTTGTTGCGTATTTTAACTGATCGTTCCCGTCAAATTCAAAGCTTCCTCTGTTATCATATCCCCCTTTTGGTTTGTATTCAGGATTACCCTCTATAGCAATATCATATCCATTTATATACTCCTTTACTTTTTCTCCTTCCCCTAACTTCCCACCATCCATCGACAGATGAAAAATCTTTACTGGGGTATAGGTTAATCCGTCTGTACTTACCTGCCAGTTATGTATAAGTTTGCTGTTCTCTAATCCACCTCCTGTTAAGGTTGTAAACAGGTTCTCTTTACTAAATTCATTACTCTTACCATTATTTAACACTACACTACTAATAAATGGCTTTTTAATTGTTACACTGTTACTCTCAACAGAAGCACCATCTTCTGAATTATCGTTTGGGGTAACAGTAACCTTCCATTTCTCGCCTGCTTTGGTCTCTTCCGAGACTATAATATCGTTTTTAAATACTCCTGTATTACTGTAGTCATTATACATTGCTGATATCTGTTCAGAACCTAATACTCTGTTCCAGATTGATAATTCATCAATTACTCCATCAAAAAAGCCATGTGGCCACCCATTTATTCTTCCTATTGAAAGAACACTTGTTGCATTAACATTAGTAGGGCTTGAATTTGATGCTCCTCCAACCCCCATCAATTCTCCATCTACATAATATTTAATAAAGTTGTTTGATTCAACAAGAGAGTAGTCACAGGTAATAACAATATGATGAAAATCTGTATCTTTAAATATTATTCCATCAGATTCTTTTGAATCAAACTTAAAAATATGCACTCCTCCTTGTGCTCTTAAAGCTCCCATTGTTAACTTTCCTTTATTATCTATTCCCACAAAGAATCCTCTATCATTCTCACTCTCTGCTGCTGATCCCATAAAATATTGCAGTTTGGTATCATTTGGCTTATTTGTTTTTGCCCACATAGATATTGTAAAATTACATTCAGCTAGTATGTAGTTAAAGTCGCTTAGACCACCTACGTTTATTGAACCACCATTACCATCAAAATGGTAAGCTCCTTTACCATCAAACCCTCCATTATTAACATATGACACATTACCATTTATACTTCCGTTAATATTTTTTATATACTCACATACTTTTCCCTCGCATATCTCACCTCCATCCATTGGCATGTTAAATGTTTTTATAGGTTTAAATCCATCTCCATTATCAATTTGCCAGTTATAAATAAGTTTGCTGTTACTTAAACCACCGCCTGTTAAGGTTGTAAATAGGTTCTCTGTACTAAATTCATTACTCTTATTATCGTTTAATACTACTGTGTTAATAACCGGTTTTTTAATTGTTACACTGTTACTCTCAACGGAAGCACCATCTTCTGAATTATCGTTTGGGGTAACAGTGACTTTCCACTCTTCATTAACCCTTGTTTCATTATATGATATAATATTAAGATCTCTGTTATATAATCTTTTAACTTGTTCATGTGATAGAACTCTACTCCACAATGTAACATCATCAATTCCGCCTCTATAATCTCCCGGAAAATCATTATTACCACCTATTCCTGCAGGATCAGATCTTACTATTGAGTGTGAGATAGAACCATTTAATAGTATTGAGTTATTTGTTGTAATATTGCCATCAACGTAAAAGTTAACTCCTCTTCCATTGTTACTTCCATCATATGATACAACAACATGATGCCATTTTTCTTCACTCAGATTAATATCTGTTTCTGTCTGAACAACTATATGTTCTCCGCTTGTGGTTGAGTAACGCATTAAGAAATAGAGTATATTAGGCTCTCTAAACTCAAATGTAATACCTCTGTTATTACGATGCTCAGCCCCAGCCTTATCATGATGAATAAAGATATATCCATTACTTACTCCAATATCAGGTTTTATCCATGCACTTATTGTAAACTTATTGGTATAGTCAAGATTACTATTTATTTCTGATCCTATATTAATGTAGCTATTGGCATTGGTAAACTTATAAAACCCGTTACCATCATACCCTCCCGAGGATTTATATTCAGGAGAGTTTATCAAGCTACCATTATACTCGTCAACATAGTTCCTAACTTTTGTCCCATTTTCTGCCAATAAACCTCCATCAAATGGCATATCTAGTAGCTTTATTGATTCAAATCCATTACCATCTTTTTTATCAACCTGCCAGTTGTATATATTTTTCAGATATTGTTTATTAGAATGCTCTACAATAAGATTCTCTGTACTAAAAGCTTCTGAAGCACCTTTGTTTATTCTTACATTCTCTATAAAGGGAACTGCTATTGTTGCAGAAGAACTACACTTGGCTTCTTCTTCTGTAGTTGTATTATTTGGAGTTACACACACCGAAATATTATCTCCTGAATTTGTGAATGCAGGTGATAATTTATCCGGAGTATAATCTCCTCCGTTATATAGCGATTTTATCTGATCGCTATTAAGAGCATAATCAAATAATAATAGCTCATCTATTGTTCCTTTTAATCCAGTATTATAGGTTCCATTTATTACATTATCTATATTATTACCAATACAAATATCTTGCTGTTCTAATGATATAGAACCTGTACTGGCTACAGGACTTCCTGACGCTTCAATACCATCTATATATAATCTCATATACATATTATCATATGTTACAACTATATGATACCAGTCTGTTGTGTTTAAAGTTATTGTACTCTCCAGATTATCACAGCAAGATCCTTCAGTTCTTAACTGCCATGCTAATTTATTCCCTCCTTGCATAAGAAGAAATCCAGTCTCTTTATCAACATTTGCATGTTTATGGTTACTTATAATAGTAACATTAGAGGTTATCTCTGTAAATCTAATCCATAAAGAAATGCTCATACTTGTTGTAAATAATGTACTAGCGCTTTTAGGTATTGTCAGGTAATCATCTCCATCAAAAACATAAGCAGAACCTCTTTTACTATCAGAGCTTGAAAATATTGGATCATGTGTACCCCCGGGAAATATTGCGTTATTTGCATATATTGAATAGTCTTTAACTTCTGAAGCTTTAAAGTCAAAGGGCATATTTACAACTGCAAATGAATTTCCTGCTTTCCGCCAATCATAAACAGTATTCACATTAGATTCAATTGATGGTGTTACAATTGCTTTAACAACCTCTGTATTAAAATATTGACCGGACTCTGAATATACAGAAACTTCCTGAATCATTTGCGCACTTAATTTGCAAGGTAATATATAGAGTATCAATACAACTATTAAGGTTTTTATACTATTAATCATAACAATTTACTTTACGTTTAATTACATATCATTAGCTCTATTGACACATATCATTAATCTGTTAGCATAACATATGCATCTTTTTTTACTGGTATATCCTGACAGATCAGATATATTAGTTTGATAATTGTCAGATGTAGATAACGGAGAAATAAGTATAAACTTTCGAGTATTCATAATGTTCTAGTTTTATGTTCTCACAATACAGATAGTTCACTCTTAATAACAAAGTACTAAACCACTGCTATTTATAAGTTACAAAAACTATATTACTATTACTACTTTTTGCAAAGGTTTTACATTAAAACAGCGGTATTGATTCAGATTATAAACCGGTATGGTATTATAACTGATAAAGATTATCCGGACACAACAGATAACAATATAACAGCTATGGATATTTAAACAATTACACGATAGAGACGAATGTCCATTCGTCTCTACGGGGTCTCTACAACAATCAATCTGCGACGTGATGCTACTATTGTCACCTCCTGACTAACTCTCTCTTCTCCTGTGGTTGATCCATCACTTGGCGTTACCTTTACCTGCCACTTATCGTTCTGTCTGGTCTCACGCCAATCTATAAAACGCATACCGCTATTATATAGAGATTTTATCTGCCCAGG
>DKJY01000050.1 GCA_002454955.1 Bacteroidales bacterium UBA6680 | reverse complement strand
TTTAAAATACTTTTATTAATAACTCCTGTAATCATTTTTATGTCGTTTATCCTTATGCTCTACTTATCTTGATCTTGTATTCATCTACTAGACTTCAAGATATCCTAATCCTCTTTTCTCTTTAAGTATTTTATAGACCATATAGCAAAGCTGTACCCTGCATAAACGCCTAATAAGATAAAAAGTATATAAACACTATAATCAGGCAGATGTTTTTTAAGAAAAACAAAAATTAATAGATATAGCCAGAATAGATAAGAAACTATTCTGTGAGAGTTATATGCTATCTTATGCAGTATTTCATTCATTCTTTCCCTTTCCTTTTTTTATAATATAATACCATACCTCTGAAGTAATGAACAATATTAACAGTATTAAAGACAAATACTTTAAATTTTTCTTAATATACATTATTAACCCAGAATCTTCAAAGGTGTAATTTACAATTACAAAAACCAACAACACAAAAAACATTATTATCCTGATTATTCCGACACGCATTAACTTGTTGTTTTTCATTCGCTTACAATAACACTATTCTACTCCAAATCATTATCTCTGTTGAACTCATCAAACTCATCACCATCAATACAACTCTCGTTTACAATCCAAATATACTTTATAATATTATCGCCTAAATAAACATCCCAACCTAAAAACAGCTTCGTTTCATAATCAAAAGAGTATATACCATGAATAGCACCTGTAGACAGTTTATATCTTATTACAGTATCTCTGGTTACATTTCCGGAATTAAAATTATTTATTAACTACTCCCAGTAGGTTTTACCCTTACAATTCCATCGGCATTTAACAGGTAACTTCTTGCTGTAAAATTATGATTATTAAACCCTACCTCCGACTTATGAAAGTCAAACTCTTTTCTACCCAAGCCTCTTTTATATAGCTCCTCATCTATATAATCATCATGTATAATAAAGTAGTGGTTATTAACTGTAGTATACCCAATCTCATCTCCATGTTTATCCATATTATAAAAAGATTCAACTGTTATTAAAGAGTGTGAAACTCTGGTATCAATAATCATTGAGAAAAGAAGTTCTGAGGTATAATACTGTTTACTCTTCTCACTCTCAACAAATCTTGATAGCTCTTCTATTAACCTCATATCTGTGATATTTAATTCAGGTAGAGAGTCATTTATCTTAAACTGTTTCCATTTACCAGCAATAATTTGCGGATAAGGATTAAGTACTACTTGGCAGCCTTTAGGCAAAACAGATACCAACTGTATCAAGTTATCATAACTAATAGGATTACCACTAATGATAATGCTCTCCAGATTATTTAAACAACCAATCTCATCCGGAAATGATGAAATATTATTGTTAAATATCCACAGTACCTTCAGTTTAGTAAGTTTTTTTATATTAGAAGGTATCTCTGTTATTTCATTATCATTTAGCATAAGGGTTTCTAAGCTATCCAACAAAAACACCTCTGCAGGAATACATTTAAGATTGTTTCCACTGATATCTAGCTTCTTCACAACACTATACTGTTTAATATTATCAATGAGTGTTGTATCCTTTACGCTGGACATATCAATAGACTGACTCTTTTTATCGTATTTGCAATTTAATCTAACACCCAAACAGGAGCTACATATCAGTATTATAGCAAGAGTATATAGGGGTTTCATTTATATATTACTTGTTTTTCAACTTGCGTTATAATTATCCTCATGTGTGTGAATTACTATTCTCATGCTTAGTTTTACACAGGTTATTTATTACTCTTCATTAAGATAATATCCAATATCATCCTGCCAATAACTGTCTTCAAAAGATTCATGATTCTTACATCTTAAGAAATACTCTTTAGCAAGTTCTAAATTTTTATCAAAGACTATACCATCATAATATAATAACCCCATATGATACATTGCTTCAAAAATATTATTCTCTGAAGCTTTCTTAATTAAAGATACTCCTCTATCTGTATTAATCAGATTGCGATAATACACCTCATCACTATTACCAATATTAGAGTATAGAGACGTCCCAAAAATAAGAAAATAACCTAATTCAATCTTAGACACGTCATTATCAATAGTTTTATTTAGAATATCGATATACATCGGTATATCTCCTTTCTTATAATAAAAATCTGCCATACATGATCCAACATGATAAGCTCCTCTGCTAACGGATTTTCTACAAAAATCAATACCCTTCTCAATCAGATGTTTATTCTCTTTTCCTTTTAGATCGATATAATAACATCCCAAAAATTCTTGTGAATACGTATCTCCACTATCACCTAAAGCACAAATAGCAGCAAAAGCGCTATCCCGTTTACTTATATCCATATCATAGTTTGTCCACATATAATACAACTTCTCAAACCGCTTTTTAGCAAATTCATTATCAGTACTCTGACAACAAACATTAAGACAATTAAGAATTAAACACGTTAAAAATATTTTCTTCATATAAGTATGTTAGGTTATACATAGACTCTGTGACACTTATGGTAATGTTTACTATTGAGCGATGTAATGCTATTTGTTTCTTTCTCATGAAAACACCCCAAATGTTATGCCTGACTTTTGGGGTGCTAGAGTTCTTTTAATATAAGAGTTCGGTAATAAATCGCACCCCAAAAGTCAGGCATAACATTTGGGGTGTTTTCATGAGAAAGAAACAAATAGCATTACAT
>DKJY01000030.1 GCA_002454955.1 Bacteroidales bacterium UBA6680 | reverse complement strand
TCTATATTCCGGTATTGGTTAACGGAATAGAGAATATAAATGATAAAGATATTATTGCAGTAGCACCTAATCCTGTGGTTAATAACCTGTATCTGGAATATGAGGGAACAGGCGGAATAATTAAATTTTATAATACGAGTGGTTCTTTAGTTAAGGCTGAAGCTATTTCGGATGTCATAGATTGTTCAGATCTTAATGTAGGTCTATATGTTGTTAGGGCAACAATTGATAATAAGACGTCGGTATTTAAGATCATCAAAAAATAGTTATTTAGTAAATTATATATTCTATCAGAGGGGTTGTCATTATCTGTTAATGGCAATCCCTCTGTGTTTATATATTATTTGTGTGACTGTATAGCATCTTTTTTGATGTGCTTTTAGTTAAATATATCAAAGGACATACATGAAGAATAGTCAAAGGTCTTTAAAGAATTCATGCAATATTACCTTTTTAGCTAAAATATATTGAAATTTCTTGTAGGAATATTTGTTAAAATATTAGCTGAAATATAGCCTGTAAGCGAATAATACTAATTTTCTGCTACCAAATTGCTTACTCATTGAATACACTGTTTCAGTGTTTTGTAGAATCTATGCCATATGTTTGTGGTGGGTTGTTATAGTATATGTTGTCAAAAACAGACAACTGTAACATTGTGTAATAATTTATCAAACCACACTGATAGTAGAATAGATTATTAAATTTAATTTAAACGTATACTATGAGAGTAGATAGACTTTTTTTATTTTTTTGTTTACTGACATGTTCAGTAAATATCAATGCTCAGGATATTATTGACGCTGAGAGAAATTCATTCAATAATCTTAAAGATAACTGTAATGGAGATAGTTGGAAGTTTGGTGATCTGGATGTTCTTAAGAAGAGAACCGAGTCGCCTCGTGTTAATGCTACAGGTTATGGGATAATACTTTATGACCTGAGAAATAATAATTTGGAGGGAACAGTTCCTGATAATTTTATTTTTGGCGTAGAAGGAGGACTTACGGAAAAGAAATTTGGACATCAAACAGGATTTGATATCTATCTTGGATGGAATAATATTACGAGTGTAACGCCATATATACAGTTCTGGAGAGATAATATGTATAACCAAAATATCTGGCTTGATCATAATAATTTAACGGTTTTTGACCTTAAGAGTTATGAAGAGTTATGGGGAAAAGCTAATTTTTCTGGAGATATATATTCAGGAATGATGGAGCTATGCTTGCATAATAATGAGATATCAGAGCTGACAAAGGAACAGTTCTTTCCTGAAGATCTTGGTGCAGCTGTATATAGTAGATTTAATAATGAGGCAAGATTGGTAAGATTAGAAAACAACAGACTGAGATTTAAAGATCTGGTACCAATATATAAACACCTTAAGAAACGTACTTCTAAAATGGGCTATCATGTTCCGGGTAACCCTGATTTTAAATTTATCTGTGCTCCGCAGAAAGCGTTGGGCAATGACAGTGAGGCGATGATAAATGCAGGAGATGCTGTTAACATGGAGTTTTCACTTACAAGAGACGATAATGTTTATCAGTGGACACTGAATGGTAAGGATATACCTCTTGCTTTCGGAAAGCAATACTCAGTAAGTTCATTTGCGGCAGAACATGCAGGTGTATACAGATGTAAGATAACAAACCCGGAACTTGAAGGTGTTGAGCTATATAGTGGTGATTTTGCAAGATTCTTGTCAAAGGATGGTAATAGTGCACCAACAGATATAACAATATCTCATGACCCTATTCAGCAAGGCACACCATCGTTTGCCATTATTGGCGATTTTACTGCTACCGACGCAGATGGAGATGAGGTTTACTTTAGAATATCTGGAGGTAAACATGCCAGCTCGTTCAGAATAATAGAAGGAAAAACACTTATTACAGCAGAGGAGATGTTTCCTATCGGTGCTCCTGAGACATATGAGGTAGTTGTTGAGGCATATGATATATATGGTGGAAAAACAGAAAAGACCTTATCTATAACAAAAGGAGAGGGTAGTACAGAGGCATTCCCTAAGGACATTCTTCTCTCGTCTGATAATATAGATGAGAACAGTCTGAGCGAGATTGGAGAGCTAAGTGCAGTTGGTGTAGATGGATTCTCATTTATACTACCAGCATTAAAGGATAATAGTAGTTTTGTTATTGAGGGGAGTAAGCTAAAGCCAGCAGAGTCATTTGATTATGAGACAAAGAGTATATATAATATCCGAGTTAAAGCATCAAAAGAGAGTGCAAGTCTTACAAAGGATTTTACAATTAAGGTTAATGATATAAATGATAAGCCATCAGATATTATTTTATCATCTAACAAGGTTAATATAGGTAATACTCCAGGATCAAATGTAGGGTATCTTGTTGCTGTTGATGAAGACCCAGATGATAAGAATTTTGTATTTACAACAAGTAGTAGTAAATTCTTTATAGAGAAAAATGTTCTTAAAACAAAAGCCTCTTTTAAAGAGGTTGATGTTGAATCGCTTACTATTGAAGTTAATGACCAGAATGATGCTGTATATAGTAAGAATCTGAATATTCAGATTGTTGACCCTGATAATGTAACAGAGAATAGTTCGCCAACAGCAATAGGCTTGAATAACTTTATTGTAAAACGCGACTGGGCTCCGGGAACACAGGTGTCGTTACTGTTTATGAAAGATCTTGACGGCGAACAGGGTTCGTTTACAATAGCAGATGGTGATGACTCTGAATATTTTAGTATTGATGGATATAAACTGTTAGTTAACAGAGAACTATCAGAGAAGACTGTGTATACAATAACTATTGTAGCAACAGACGGAACCGATAGTGTAACAGAGAAGTTTAATTTCTATATTCCGGTACTGGTTAATGGAATAGAGAATATAAACGATAAAGATATTATTGCAGTAGCTCCGAATCCGGTGGTTAATAACCTGTATCTGGAATATGAGGGAACAGGAGGAATAATTAAATTTTATAATACGAGTGGTTCTTTAGTTAAGTCTGAAGCTATTTCGGATGTCATAGATTGTTCAGATCTTAATGTAGGGCTATATGTTGTTAGGGCAACAATAGACAATAAAACAGCTACATTTAAGATCATCAAAAAGTAGTAATTTGGCTGGTGGTGTATTTTATCAGAGGGGTTGTTGTTATCTGTTAATGACAGCCCTCTGTGTTTTTAAGGTATATGAAATGAATTCAGGGTAAAGAATTTTCACACATATTAGAGGGTTATAAATACTAATCTATCTTGTAAAGTGAAGGAACAGTTATGAGAAGATTAAATATCTTTAAAAGTAGTCTTGATACATTAATGTTTATATGATTCTGTGATTTCTGTTTGTATAACAGATTGTTTGGCATTATAAACCATCCTCATATCAAAAACATTGATACATAATAAAAAAAAGGGTTGCAATTAATAATAAAAGTTTACCTTTGCGGCTTTGTTTTAAAAATAAGAAGATAATATAGTATTAGTCGATGATTACAGTATCAAATCTATCTATTCAGTTTGGCAAGAAGCCATTATATCAGGATGTGAATCTTAAGTTTACTCCGGGTAACTGTTATGGTGTAATTGGCGCCAATGGTGCAGGTAAATCTACATTCTTAAAAATGCTTTCAAAAGAGCTATCTCCTACAACAGGATCCATAATTATGGAGAAAGATGAAAGAATGTCGGTTTTAAAGCAGGATCACTTTGCTTTTGACGATCATACAGTTCTTAATGCAGTTATTCAAGGGCATACAGAGCTTTGGGCGTTAATGCAAGAGAAGGATGCACTATATTGTAAAGAAGATTTTAATGAGGAAGATGGTATAAAGGCTTCAGAGCTTGAGGAGCAATTTGCAGAGATGGGTGGCTGGAATGCCGAAAGTGATGCTGCGGAACTTCTTAGCGGACTGGGGATTAAAGAGAGTTTTCACCATGCGATGATGTGCGATTTGGACGAGAAGATGAAGGTGAGAGTACTTCTTGCTCAAGCTCTTTTCGGAAATCCAGATAACCTTCTGCTTGATGAGCCTACAAACGGTCTTGATCTTGAAACTGTAAGCTGGTTAGAGAATTATCTCTCTAATTTTGATAATACTGTTATTGTTGTTTCTCACGACCGTCACTTTCTTGATTCAGTATGTACTCATACGGTTGATATTGATTTTGGTAAGGTTAAATTATTCTCAGGTAACTATAGTTTCTGGTACCAGAGTAGTCAGTTGGCACTTCGTCAGCAAGCCAATCAGAACAAAAAGGCTGAGGAGAAGAAGAAAGAGCTTATGGAATTTATTGCCAGATTTAGTGCAAATGTGGCAAAGAGTAAGCAGACAACAAGTAGAAAGAAGATGCTTGAGAAACTTAATATCGAAGAGATTGAGCCATCAACACGTCGTTATCCAGGTATTATTTTTGAGCCAGAGCGTGAGGCAGGAAATAATATCCTTGAACTGAAAGATCTGACAAAGAGTATTGACGGTGATCTATTGTTTAAGAACCTTAATCTTACAATTGAGAAGGGGGAGAAGGTTGTCTTCTTGTCACGTGACTCAAGAGCCATGACTGCTCTTTTCTCAATCATTAATGGAGAAATGGAGCCTGATTCAGGATCATTTGAGTGGGGTGTAACAATAACTCATTCGTACCTTCCTCTTGAGAATGCACACTATTTTGATAAAAACGATATGCCTATTATTGATTGGCTTGGTCAGTACTCAGAAGATACAAGTGAGAGCTTCTTAAGAGGGTTTCTGGGTAAGATGCTTTTTTCGGGTGAGGATGTTTACAAAAAGACAAGTGTTCTTTCAGGAGGAGAGAAGGTTCGTTGTATGATTTCTAAGATGATGCTTACAAAAGCAAACATGGTGATACTTGATAATCCAACAAATCACCTTGATCTTGAATCAATACAGGCGTTTAACAATTCGCTTACTCGTTTTCCGGGTAATATAATATTTGCTTCGCATGACCATGAGTTTATTCATACTGTAGCGGATAGAATTGTAGAGCTTACACCGAATGGGATAGTTGACAAGAAGATGAGCTACGATGATTTTATTACAGATGAAAGAGTAATAGCACAAAAAGATAAATTGTACTCCAAGTAAGCATTATCTATTATATAGATCCGGAGGCTGTTCATTAAGATGTTCAGCCTCTTTTGTTACAACTAATATTTGCAGGAAGAGAAGAGGTTTAATATATAC
The DNA here is from genome assembly GCA_002454955.1 of Bacteroidales bacterium UBA6680. Classification (GTDB taxonomy): domain Bacteria; phylum Bacteroidota; class Bacteroidia; order Bacteroidales; family UBA6680; genus UBA6680. Next base: position 1,575 of record DKJY01000030.1, on the reverse strand, counting down.
AGATGTTTATTGGGTGGGAGTTGCTTCCTTCTGATTCTGTCAACGAGCTGGGTGTAACCTATTTTTGATTGATTCGTAAACAATCTAACAACCAAAATAACCAAGGAAATCATGAAAACTCAGGACATAGTTAAGCTTATAGAATCAGTGAAAAATCTTGATATAAAGAGTTATTCCAGATTAAAGGATGAAATAGAAAAGAGAGATTCTATAAAATTTGTATCATATCTTTTGAATAACGATAATAACGAAAAAACCTGTCCTTATTGCAAATCTAGACATCTCTACAAGTGGGGTGTAAGGAATGATTTGCAGCGATATAAGTGCAAGAATTGTACAAAAACATTCAATATATTAACAGGAACACCTCTTGCAAACTTACATAAGAAAGGACGATGGTTGACGTATGCACAATGTATTATTGAGGGATTAAGTATTCGTAAGGCGGCATCGAAATGTGGTGTACACAGAAATACTTCGTTTAGGTGGAGACATAGATTCTTACAAAATTCAGGTTATATAAAACCGGATAAACTCTCAGGTATTGTAGAAGTGAATGAGTTAATTTTTGCAAGATCCGAAAAAGGGAATAAGAAGCTTAAGCGAAAACCTCGAAAGAAAGGATATAAATCAGTAAAGCATATACCTATAAAGAATAGAGTTTTTACATTATTTTGTAGAGATAGAGGAAAGAATACATTTGATGGTATTCTGAATAAGTTTAGCGCTGATAATCTAAAATCTGATCTGTCTTTAATAACAAAAGATACTCTTCTTTGTAGTCACAATAAGGCTGTATATCTAAAATATACCAAGGAGAATAGTGTTAGACATGGTATATTGAATATCTCTAAAGGAGAATCTGTAAAAAAGGATGTGGTACATATTAAAAATGTACTTGTATATCAGCTTGATCTTCAAATGTGGATGGTAAGATTTAGGGGCGTTGCAACCAAATATTTACACAATTACTTGTCGTGGTATCGTGAGATGGATGAATTTGATTTCAAAATCACCTCTGAGACAGTATTGTTAAGGGCTATGAGACCAGAGAGATACAACACCAACCATTTTCGTTGACAGAACCATTTTGTGGAGCTGCTACCTTCAACAATCCTCCAGACAAATCTTATCTCTCCTTACAAATCAATAGTGGTGAATCGCGGTATTAATTAGAAATAAACCTGACCGCGAAACACCTATTGTTGGCAAACAATATCTTTTATCGTTTTAACTGCTTAATTTTTATTGCAAATATTATGACGAATAAGATTTTAAATCCTATACCAATGTATATAAATAGCAACCTGTGCTCTGCGATAAAACTGGTCTTTATATACATTCCGATGAAGAACAGGGAAAGACCAAGATATAACATTATCATCTCATATCCTGGTTTGTATGATCTGCTCTTTATTCTTCCTACTAAATATATAATCTTTGCTAATGCTCCACTTATTACTGTTAACCATGCTAATACAGTATAGTCTGTCAGACTTTTTAAAGCTATACCACTGATAAGAAGTATTATACCAATATATAAGAACACCTTACGTTTCATCTGTTTATAATTGT
>DKJY01000034.1 GCA_002454955.1 Bacteroidales bacterium UBA6680 | reverse complement strand
AGCCAGATTACCACTTTCATCAATTTGTTTACCTGTATTAAAATTGGCTCCTGTAGTATAGTATTTATTATGTTGAATTACCTGCATATTACGTTAACAAACGTGTTGATCTGTTTTAGGATGTGTAAAGATAGGGGTTTTATTTGTTACGAGTATATTTTAACAAGTACTAAAATAAATACTGTTAGAATTGGTTATACCACTGAATCTGATCTTTCAGACAGTTAGGTTGATATAAACAAATCATAAGAAATAAAGAAAAATTGACAAAGATAGATATGATGTTTGGTTTCAAATGTTGTGACGTAGTGCGCTACGTCACAACATTTAATATATCGTCTGTATTATATTATACAATATAGTCTTAGCATATAATTGATAAAACCAGTCTCCTCTTGGAACTCTATACCATTGTACAGATACTTATTGGTAGTTGTGCCGTTTATAATTAAGTAGATTTTTTAACTCTTTTTACAAGGTGTTTTGCTCAAAAGCTCTTTAAATGAATATGTAACCAAAAAACTTTTGGAGATGGTGTGGATTAGGGTTAATGTGATGGCCTAATATAAAAAACCCACCCATCTGTGTGAAGATGGGTGGGATAATATACTTACATAGACAAATAATTAATCACAATACAAAATATCTAATTATCAAAAAAATAAAATAACCAGATAATATTAGTTCATAGATTTTACATTTTTTATTACTAATACTAAATATCAACAATATAATAAGTATTAAACTATCAATTAATCCTATTTTAGCACTCCTATCTAATGGATTAAATAAGTACAAATATGAAAACCCCAAAATAATTATAGCTCTTAGAAAGATTAAGAAATAATCACTTACCTTTTTTAACATCATATTACCGTTTTTCCTACATGAAATTTAACCTTTCCTATATAATCACCTGTAATTGCGTCATAATATAAAACATGATATTTATAAGAGTTCTCATTTATTATAATTCCTACTCTCTCATTTTGTTGACGGCAAATCATGATCATAAAAAATAGAACCAATTGCAATAACGTTCCTATTGGATTTAAGTATAAATTTATCAGCCATTTACTAAGAAGAACTTTCTTTATATTTTTTCCATAATTCAGGATACATCAAAGGTAAATTTTCTTCATCCCAATCCTCTCCTTCTATTTTTTCTCCTTCGTCATAATTATAATAGTCAAAAGCTATATCTCTAGGCAATTCCAAATTTGTATTTCCTTTATTTTTTGCAATAAATGCTCGATCTGAAATATACAACATTTCTTCTCCTCTAAAGCCTAAATCACTGATATTACTTCTACCAATCACATCAGGGTTTTCTATTATAGAATAATAAAGATCCATACCTTCAGCTATCAACCTGCATCTAAAGTATAAAAAATTATCATCGCTGACATAACCATTGACAACTTTCGCTGCTCCCATTATATTATATTGTGCAGATTTTGAAAGTATTTCTCTAAACCTATATTCAAATTCAACAATTCTATTTTCCTCCAATGAGGATAACTTATTTATTATAAGATCAACTTGATGTAAGAAATCAATACTCTCTTCTTTTGATTGTTCAATAATTTTCCAGAATGTTAATTCATTCATAAATCCAATTTTTCTCTAAAGCAAATCTCTTTAAATGACTCTTATACATAGATACATTAAAATTATTTATCTCATAATTTTCGACAATATTGTCAATACTATCCAATATATATACTATCAATGTTCTAACAACCTCCTCTCCTGTATTATTTTTAGAACTCTCAAAATCAAGTTTGATACTATACTCTAAAATCCTCTTCGATTTCGTGTACTTTTCTCTAGGTTGAAAAAATTGTTCAAATTGTGGGTTAACACAAATAAGCCCAATAAAAAGACTATCAATACCAACTCCAAAATCTTTATCTTCAAGAAAGGCCTCTATCTCTTTTGAGATAGAGGTTATTATGCCCGATTTTGACGAAATTTCCTCAGTTGTATACTGAACTATACTAAATTTCATTTTTCTATAATTTTTTATCTGAAAATTTTATTACTTGGTGGTAACGTTCCATTTTTAAAAAAATAACTGTAAATCTTAGATTTCTCTGCAATTTTTATATCCATCTGTGTCCCAAAAAATTCAGGCACCATTCTTAGTTCTGGTCCTTTACTTTTCAAGTATGATTCTCTATATCTTCCAAATCCCTTTGTTGTTTCTCCATATTTCCAAACATCACCGGCATTCAAATAAACTGTACCACCTCTTACATTTGGATAATACCCATCTTCTGTTGCTCTCAAAGAATATTGAAAACCCGGTGTCATCACAGCCTTTTCTATAATTCTAGCTGTTTCTCTTGCTTGTTTCGCTATTAAATCCTTATTATTAATAAATAAAATACACTCCTGCTACAGCATAAGCTCCTACACCAGTCCAATCATCTCCCAATAATACTAATGTACCTGAAGCCATTACAAAAGCACTATAATCACACTCCTTAGAAGCTAGAGGGCTAACTGAGCAAAGATCTATCATCAACTTTTTAGCAATAGCTATATCTCCATCAGATTTATGAGTTCTAAATGGATCACGAGAATCTATTTGAGTACTATATACACTTTTGGTAACAACTACCAACATATTCTCACCCTCATTATATTTAATTGCAATGGTATTATCCATTTCCAAGAATTTTCCAAACAGCTCAGCATCTCCACCTGAGTAATGAGCAGCAACAGCATCCTTCCAAGTAAAACCTCTGGAGAAGATATCTCTAAAAATATCAGCTGTACTAGAATATACTTGTGCCCCTCCACTTGCACCATTTTTTCTTGCTAAACTCATCTTATGCTCCATAGCCATATTCATAGCAACCCAAGGGTCATACCCCGCTTGTCTCAGACTTGACATTGTTCCCCAAGTACCATGAACATTCTCATTCCAGTTCCATGGTTTTTCAGGTAGAACAGAATTCATTCCGTCCGGATCAATAACATTGATAGGATTGTTATAGCAGTAATTATAAGGTGATACTCCAGAAAATTTCTCCATTAATGGATCAGGATTAAACCATCTGCCTAAAGCAGGATTGTATTGGCGTGCATGAAAATCGTATACCTGAGTATTGTTCTGCCACTCTTTGCCTCCATATTGGTATGGCTGGTCTGTATTGGCTTTGTTGCCATTTGCCATTGTTAATCCAAACGGGTAGTAGTCGGTTGTCTGTAACAAAGCCAGATTACCACTTTCATCAATTTGTTTACCGGTATTAAAATTGTATCCTGTAGTATAGTATTTATTATGTTGAGCTATCTGCATATTACGTTAACAAACGTGTTGATCTGTTTTAGGGTGTGTAAAGATAAGGGTTTTATTTGTTACGAGTATATTTTAACAAGTACTAAAATAGGTACTGTTTAAATTGGCTATATTCACTGAATCTGATCTTTCAGACAGTTAGGTTGATATAAACAAATCATAAGAAATAAAGAAAAATTGACAAAGATAGGTATGATGTTTGGTTTCAAATGTTGTGACGTAGCGAGCTACGTCACAACATTTGAGATATCGTCTGTATTCTATTATAGAATATAGTTTTAGCATATAATTGATAAAACCAGTCTCCTCTTGCAACTCTATACCATTGTACAGATACTTATTGGAAATTGTGCCGTTTTTAATTAAGTAGATTTTTTAACTCTTTTTACAAGGTGTTTAGCCTAAAAGGCTTGGAGATGGTGTGGATTAGGAAAATGCGATGGACTAATAATCGAGTAGGTAGGGGAATTACTTCCCCGCCCTCTCACACCACCTTACGTACTCTCGTATACAGCGGTTTCAAATTAATTTTACAACAGAATATAATTTCCCGATCCATAACTCAGTTGCTCTACATCTATTAGCCTTATATCAAGTTTCTGTTTGTTAAAACTTTGACTTTACTAATGGCTTCCTTCAGATTTGCAGTCGCCAGCAACACCATTGCCAATCGCAAATGCTTCCTTTCAACTCGGCACATACAGAGACTTTCACTCCGCTAGCTTATCACCATGCCCGACATACTAAAAAACCAACCCATTTGCGGTTATTGCAAACGGGCTGTATTTTATATGAACTACTCCACAGAGTACGAGTTAAAAAGTTGTACTAACGGAATAAGAGGTTTATCGATTCAAATAATAATGTCCTTTTATTCCAAACAATATCATAATTACAAGAGAAAAAACACTTATCAAAATAGTAAACACATCTCTATTCGTTGACTGTTTCTCCTTATACAAATCATACAGTCTTAACTGTCTAGGTTTTGGTAAAAAGATGAAATAATTAATAATAAAAATCATCATTATAGGAGTAACGAAACGAGTAGAGCTATCCAACAATAGACCTTGAATTTTAAAAAAAGAAAGAACAAAACCTATAATACCAATAAATAGACAGCTCGCAAAAAGACTAAACATGCTTGTTGCAAATATATCAAAATGCTTATCTCTACTAAATCTTTTATAAATAATATATACTGTAAAATACCAATAATAATACCAATTCATAGTCTCTATTTAAAATGATTATGGACACCTCTAAAAAATATCCCATCTCCTGTGTTCACCTTTATTTCATTCATTTGATGCTGTGGAACAGCTTCCCATCCACCAGGGATTATTACATCTCCTATAAAATATACTGCTGACACTCCTAATCCTATTGGACCAAGGAAACCAATTCCTCCCATTACCGTATCAAAAGCTCCTTTTACACTAGGATCATTCATAAATTTAATACCTGAATATGCCAGCCCAAAACCTCCTAATAAGTTTCCTCCTAATTTTAAACCATACCCCAGTTTTGTTGCAATACTCCCAGGAATAAAACCAAGACGATATCCAGATGTAGCTGGAAAAATAATTCTACCACCAAGAGAAGTTATTGGACGAAACTTTCTCAAATTATACATATAATTACCTATTCTAATTCCATAAGCTCCAGTAGATAAAGAAGTGGCTCCCAAATAATCCATCGTACTCCATTCTTTTATTTTATGACCTTTTCCATTAATATCTTCATTAACAGATACAATACTAAATCCCAGAGTTACAGCAGTAGATTTTGGTCCATCAGATGCATAAATTTTATTTGGGTCATGAGGATCTATCTGAGTATTATATACACTTTTAGTTACAACTACCAACATATTCTCTCCCTCATTATATTTAATTGCAATGGTATTATCCTTTTCCAAGAATTTCCCAAACAACTCAGCACTATAACCTGAATAGTGCACTGCAACAGCATTCTTCCACGTAAAACCTCTGGAGAAGATATCTCTAAAAACATCAGCTGTACTAGAATATACTTGCGACCCTCCACTTGCACCATTTTTTCTTGCTAAACTCATTTTATACTCCATAGCCATATTCATAGCTGTCCATGGGTCATATCCAGCTTGTCTCAGACTGGACATTGTTCCCCAAGTACCATGAACATTCTCATTCCAGTTCCATGGTTTTTCAGGTAGAACAGAATTCATTCCGTCAGGATCAATAACATTAATAGGATTGTTCAGACAGTAGTTATATGTTGATGTTCCAGAGAATTTCTCTAACATCGGGTCTATATTAAACCATCTGCCTAAAGCAGGATTATACTGGCGAGCATGGAAGTCATAAACCTGTGTATTGTTCTGCCACTCTTTGCCACCATATTGGTATGGCTGGTTTGCATTGGCTTTGTTGCCGTTTGCCATTGTTAATCCAAATGGGTAGTAGTCGGTTGTCTGTAACAAAGCCAGATTACCACTCTCATCAATTTGTTTACCTGTATTAAAATTGGCTCCTGTAGTATAGTATTTATTATGTTGAACTATCTGCATATTACGTTAACAAACGTGTTGATCTGTTTTAGGATGTGTAAAGATAGGGGTTTTATTTGTTACGAGTATATTTTAACAAGTACTAAAATAGGTACTGTTTAAATTGGCTATATTCACTGAATCTGATCTTTCAGACAGTTAGGTTGATATAAACAAATCATAAGAAATAAAGAAAAATTGACAAAGATAAATATGATGTTTGGTTTCAAATGTTGTGACGTAGCGCGCTACGTCACAACATTTAATATATCGTCTGTATTCTATTATACAATATAGTCTTAGCATATAATTGATAAAACCAGTCTCCTCTTGCAACTCTATACCATTGTACTGATACTTATTGATAGTTGAGCCGTTTATAATTAAGTAAATTTTTCAACTCTTTTTACAAGGTGCTTAGTCTAAAAGCTCTTTAAATGAATATGTAACCAAAAAACTTTTGGAGATGGTGTGTATTAGGGTAAGCGATGTAGTAATAATTGAGTAGGTATGGGATAATTCCCCCAACCTTTCACACCACCTTACGTACTCTCGTATACGGCGGTTTCAGATTAATTTTGCAACAGAATATAATTTCCTGATCAATAACTCAGTTGCCCAACATCTATTAGCCTTATATCAAGTTCCTGTTTGTTAAAACTTTGACTTTACTAATGGCTTCTTTCAGATTTTGGGTCACCCCCAACTTGCTAGTTTTTCCTGTCAACTCAGCGAACTTAGGTACTTTTCATCTTGGTAGTATTTTATCATGCCTGACATACTAAAGAGGCTGCCCTTTTGGGACAGCCTCTTAAAATGGTATCAATCTAGTTTTAAGTTCCTGTTAAATAAAACTTCATAACTATTTTTACATTAGGTGATAATCTTCTAAATGACTTTAAATAAAAATCTGAAAAAAGAAATAATTAATTATATAAACAATAGAACAAACTAATAATACAACTGGCAGTCTTTTCTTAAAAACATGAGCTCTATAGAAAATAACATAAAAGATATAGAAACCCACAAAAGTGATCTAAAAGAGGTTTCGTTATCCATTGGATCAAACATGAATAAAAGAACCATAACTATTGCTATTAAATTCGATACAATAAATTTTATTTTTTTCATACTTATAGATTACACCTAATTTATTTCCTATGAATGCAGTAATACTCTCTCTGATATTATATGCTACATAACAACTGATTCATACAATATTACTGGTAATACAGCCTATTCTTTTTCAACAATTACCTCTTGTGGTTCAAGGAAAACATTTGAGGTTATATACCTTTTCCTGTCAAAGTTCTTAATGCCATAGTCACGCATTAATTTAGCACTCTCGCTATTGGTAATATCAATTAGCTTATTTACCACTTTTAATGCAGCCTCTTCTCCATATAGAAATGCTGTAATTGCAACTTCATGTATCCTGTTTCTAACATCATCTTCAGGATAATCTGATGAGTTAAAAGTATTAAGTGCTTTCTCAAAGTATAAGACAGAAGAGTCTCTTTCATCTTTCATTTCATAAATAAAGCCTTTAAGCATATAGTCATAATAATGAGCTTTTTCATTATCCAGCCAACTATCAATAGTCTGTATACCGCTACCCCACATTTTCATCTCTGATAGAATATCAACTTTATTATAGTAAGCAACTTTATTATCTTTCTTTAACTCTAATGCTTTATCAAGATACTCTATTGCTACATTCAGTTTAGTTGTATCAGATACTGTTGAAGGACTTCCTACATAAAAATATATTTCAACAGCAATATCATTCAGTTCCTGACTATTACCTTTCCTTAAAAAAGACTCTTTTTTACCAACAAAGTTATTGATCTCTTCAATACTTGACTCTCCAAAGGTTCCCTTTTTAACAAAATTATTATTTTCATTTCTAACATTGCAGGAAACCATTAATACTGCTAAAGCATATATTATCAACCACTTAGGTGTTTTTATCATATGTTTATAATTTAATATTATACTTGGCTAATATATGTGATCTATTCCCTAAAAAAAATTGATAGGAATAAGTAAAAACATTAACCTCAATTCTAACTTTATGATCTGTTTCTGGTAAATAATCACTTGCAAATCCAACCTGATGCCATTTGCCGTCAAAATAATGAGCTTCCTGCAGATTTTTCATATGTAGAATTTTATACGAACTCTTATCTTTCCAAAATATTTTCATATTCGCCCTAATATTATTGTCACCTATTTCTCCAGGTCTAGATTCTATAAATGACCTAACATAAAACCTACCATTTGAATGTTTTTTCACATCAATATACCCTCTAACAACCTGACTTGGTGAAATATCTGCCCCAACATCACTATTAGGATTACTTGCTAAAGTATTTGCGGGCATAAGTTTATATCTACAAACAGTATACCTATCCTTATAATAATCTTCTAGCTGAGAAATCATACTTGTTCGTGCAATACTTAATACAATAGGATCCCATGCAATACTGTTTCCATTTTTCTTTCCTAGAATATAAATAGGATCTAACATAATGGCATCCACGTCTATACCGTTTTTTTTCATGAACATAAGATCTGATAGATAATCTAAAGCAAAATCTGTACTTGAAAAAATTGGTAATTTATCACTTGTACGACCAATTATACCAGGGGAACCCGAAGAAGATCCTCCTCCACTAGCTTCTTTTCTAGCAAGGCTCATTTTATATTCCATTGCCATGTTCATAGCTACCCAAGGATCATATCCTACTTTTCTAAAGCTTGATGCCGTTCCCCACTCTCCATCTGTATTATCATTCCAAGTCAATGGTTTTGGAGGCAAAAGAGCATTTTTACCATCAGGATCAATAACATTAATAGGATTGTTCAGACAGTAGTTATATGTTGATGTTCCAGAGAATTTCTCTAACATCGGGTCTATATTAAACCATCTGCCTAATGCAGGATTGTACTGGCGGGCATGGAAATCGTATACCTGAGTGTTATTCTGCCACTCTTTGCCACCATATTGGTTTGGCTGATCTGCATTGGCTTTGTTGCCATTTGCCATTGTTAATCCAAATGGGTAGTAGTCGGTTGTTTGTAACAGAGCCAGATTACCACTCTCATCAGAGCCTACTGTGGCACGTACATTGCCAAGATGATCGCTAATAAAATATTCATAACTAAATCTGTTATCATTAACAACCACACGTCCTCCTTGTGAGTGTGCAAGGTACTTAAGATCTAATTTGTTTGTAGCCAAATCTGTCTCATATACAAATCCACCTTCGTAGCGGGTATATATGCTCTTCGTTGTATAAGGGTCGTAAACAACACGGGTTAATTTGGTTCCCTCTGCAGTATAGCTGTATGATATCTCTTTACCATTAAACAGTACCACGCGTATTGGCAGGTTCTGGTTATTATACTCTATACTGTATACCTCTCGCGAACTGTCAGCGATAAGATTTCCAAGATCGTCGTACCAAAACTTACCTTCTGGTTTACCAAAACCGTACTGATCTTTAAAACTATTTGTACTGGCATCGGTAACAGAGTATAATTTATTACTTTTTGTTCCATCTTCAGCAACATAGTTATAGGTAAGGTCATCAATTAAAGCTCCGTTGGCTCCACCATTACGCTGCATACGGGTTATGTTACCCATATTATCGTACTCAGCACTAATATTAAAACGCCCAACATCCTCATTCAGATTATAGCCCGCAGCATATTTTGCTGTTGTAAGGCGGTAGTTATCGTCGTATTCAAATGCATAGGCCTGTTTTTTACCTTCGCCACTACGCCACTCTACTGATGATATAAAACCGTTCCATAACGATTTTGCCGTAACCTCACCAGCAGCCAACTGTTTGTTATAGTTTATACGCATTGCAAAAACATCATCGCTGTTTTTATCATCTACATTGTTTATATCTGTAAGTTGTCCACGGATATTGTAGGCATAATCAACAGTCTGTAAGAAAGCACCATCCGCTTTTTTGTGCAGCTTCTTGGTTTCAATCTGACCAAGCACATTATATTCATATTCAGTCATTGTAACACGTCCGTTAGCATCACCGCTTATCTGCTGATCAACTTTTAACAGGCGCCCCATTCTGTCGTATGTATGGTATTGACTTATCTCCATCTGGTTAAATCCACCGCTCTTAAGTTTACGGTTGTATAAAGATAGACTTTTTTCTGCTTTACCAATAAAATCGTACTTAAGAAAGGTACGGTTAAGAACATCCTCATTAAATATACTTGTAGATACAGTTGATATCAACTGCCCTTTTGTGTTGTAGTAGAATGCCGATTTATTGTATGTTCCGGCTTTAATACCATTCTCAACACGTACAGCTTTACTTGTTATCTGTCCTGTTGGTTTTGCCATGTAGTCATCATAGCCATCTCTGCTGCTAAATTGCAGTTCCGGAATATGGTACTTATCATATATTGTAATTACATCGTACTGTATACTCTCTACATAACTTGTAAAACTCTTTGCCGGAAATACATTTGATGAGTAATAGACTGTATGTTTATCTGTTTTTGTACCATTTGCCTGATCCTGTAGCGCCAGAATCTGATAATCAATAGGGTCTACAACCTCAAACTGTTTGGCATCTTTATCAAGAACCAGTAACTGCAACTGCTCACGAGTATAGTTACCTTTAGCTTTATAGCTTCCGGTAATAATAACCCTGCCAAGCTGATCGTACTTAATAAACGACCATCTGTTTTGTGACTTCAGTTTCTGATTACGACTAAGCATAACTCGTCCGTATTTATCGTAAACATACTCTACTGTACCTTTAATACCCGGCAGGTACTTCTCTGCCACTCCGGTTACATTATCAGCATATCTGTAGCTATATATAAACTCATTAAGAGGTGTTCCGCTGAACTCTATTACATAACCAACACCACTCATCTTTATAATACCAACAGCAGCAACAGGTATTGTATGCACCATACGTCCAAGATCATCGTATATATACCAGTTTTCAATATCGCCACTCTTAGTCTTAACTGTTTGTCCTAAACTATTGGTTATTGTAACAACCTCTTTGCCATTCTCATCGGTTGTTCTGCTAACAAAATGTGTGTTTGCCTGATAATAACCTCTGTATACCCAGTTTGTTCCGTTAAACTCAAACATAGGTACCTCATCAGCAACACTGTTAAAGGCAACATTTGTTGAAGCACTATGGTTAGTAAAATCCTCTCCAACTCCTGTACTATTCAAAACCCTTCTCTCAGGAGAGTTCTCTACCGTTGTAACAGCCCATGGCTTATTATCAGTAGCAATCCCATTGTCTGATGCATAAAATTCACGTTGCGCGCTCTTAACATCATTAACAAAAACACCATCGGTATTCATAGCAAACCCCAGATAACTCTTCTCTGTTGTAGCACCCGGTGTAAATTCCGAGAATGATATCAGATCGCGACCATCAGGGGCTGCTTTAATTATATGGCTCTGTTCTACATTCCCAAAGTTATCGTAGTATTTTATCGATGTCAATGTATTATCATCAGTTGTACCAAGGTTCATAATACTACCAACGCCTTTAAACGGTACATACTCTATATCAAACGACTTCTCATTTGGCATATTGCTCTTTTCCTGAATATCGCGTTTAATAATAGAGGCTTTAAAAGAGGTTCCTCTTACCACCTTAAAACCAGGTTTAAGCGTTATAGATTTTTTAGCAATTAACTTTGAATCTTTATAGATACACGCTTCTGACTTTACATTATCTTTGTATCCTTTATCAACATAGTTCTGCCCTCTTACAATAAATGAGACAGATACCATTATTATTAAAAATATTATCTTCTTCATAAAGTTCCTATCTATTTATCGCCGGGGTTAATTATTACATTCTGCTCAGGTTTAAGATCAACCATATACACAGCATTAGCAGTAGATATATCAGGCTTGCTGTTTGCCACATATCCCGGTTTTCTCTTATCTACTATCCATATATAGAACTTGTTCATTCCCGGATAAAAATCCTTTATTTCACCTTTATCTGTTGGATTAGTCCAGCCTCTGTTATGCCTACTCCATGTTTTTTCTGTTATAAAGTTCTGGTTTGGCTGTGTTGGGTCAATATTCCTTGTATACTCTTTGTATATAATCACCTCATAATCGCCACTACCACCAACAACCGTATAGTTTATCTGAGGATAGTAATCTTGCCTGAAATGAGCTGTTTGAATAGTATTCTGATTAAATTTATAATGAAAATTAGATACACCTTTGTGTTTCATTCCTGCCTCAAACGTAATTGCAAATGGTCTCTCTATTACATTTACAACTGTTTTATATTGATTTATTATTACACCATTTACTACAGTTACACCATTAACTACATGCTCTCCCGAACCATTAAACAGGTACCTGTCTGATGTAACTGGTTTACCATCAACCGATGCTCCCGGCGGAACAGAATAGTGTTTATGAAGTATATGTTGTGTTGTACTGTGGAAATCGGTATATCTATTTCCGCCCATAAGCCCTGATACAACAGGTATTTCCGGCATACCATCACGTTTACGTTCTGTGTATTTAACTATATTCAAATCATTATCGTAAACAGCTACAAGTCTGTCAAGAAAGTCATATGCATAATATATCTTCTGTTTTGTATTGTGATTAATATCCTCACTTTTCCACAGATTATAGTTATACTTATACTCTGTAATTACAGATCCTTCAGGTACCGGAGTATCCTCATTAGACATCTCATCGTTTATAAATTTTTTCAGCTCCATATATGTACAGTTCTTTGCCTCAAACTCCAGAAGATTACTGTTATCATTATACTTTGCACTATTTATAATGCCCGAAGCATCAGTATATTCAAGTACATTACCACTCTTATCATACTTAAGGTGCTTCTGAGTAAGTACCATCTTTGTTGTATCTGATATTATCTCGTTAGACAGACCTATAAACAGAGGTTTATAAACTTCATCAGTCCATTTCAACGGCCCCTTTAACTCAAAGTTCATATGCGGAACAATTGTTTTGGTTTTTATTGTCTGGTAGTTCTCTTCATCTAATGTTGATCTAAACTTTTTGAACTCATATTCCAGATCTCTGTAAAAGAAAATATTTGCAGATATCAGATATCTTGTATTATCAGGTTTCTCCAGATATACAATCTTCTCAACAGGCGTCGAGATATTGTTATTATCCTGCATTTTAAATATCATGTTACTCTCTTCGGAGATCTGTGACTTAGTATAGCTACCTGTAAACATTGTCTGCTCAATAAGTTTGTCGCCATTAGGTCTCAAGCTTATCTTTTTAAGAGGTAACTTTTTATTATCGTTGGTATATTCAAAAAGTGTTGTATTTGATATCGAGATTCCGTTGTTAACAACACTACCTGTTTTACTGGTTAACAGATTCCACAGAGATTTCTCGTTATAGAACATAACAGATATAAACCTCTGTGACAATCCCTGTTGTCCTGATACATTAAAACGCTCTCTAAGACCAGATATCAACTTCTGTTTATCTGTTGCATATACATTCTCTTCTTTTGCAATAACAGATTTATCGGCTTTTCTGTCCATGGCAACCTTAATGTTTGGTCTTGTATACATTGCCATAGCATTGTTGCCTAAAGAGAAGTTATTATTACGTATCTCTAGTTTTTTGCTTGTTGAGCCTCCAATATTGTAACCTACATTACAATTGTAGTTAGCACTAACAGGTAGTTCAAATATGTATGATTTATATCCAAACCCCTCTCTCTTTACAGAAACCTGCGAATAGTATACTGGTTTTACTCCGTTATGTGTAATTCCACGGTATACATAACCAATACGCATAACGGAGTTTAATCCGCTCGGGCTTACATATCGCTCTCCTATATATGGGAACGACAAAAGTGTACCCGATGATCTGTCCGTATTAATAAGATTATATATATACTCCTGTTCAATATACTTTGAAGGCTCTTTAACATTATAATCTCTGGTTTTTTTTACCCTTACACCTGCACCCGGGTACTCTTTATCCTGATAGATGAATCTGTTTGGTTCAAAAGTATACTCTTTAACACTTCCGTCCTGACTAACTATTGTTTTAAGCATTCGTGCAAAAGGGTAATCTGCCCATAAAAAGCCAACTGCACCCGGAAGAATATTCGTCTTTCCATCGGTCATAGGATCTAATATTTTTTCTGTTGCACTACCTGAAAAGATAAGGCTCTGATCTGCTCCGGCTGTAAGATACCCCCACATACCCTGTCGGCTAACATAATTTATTCCCGGTCCGGGCATATTGTAATATGAGAATTGTGTAGCTAATTCTACTTCTAAAAGTCTGCCTACAATACCTTTAAAGCGTTTAATAATTCTTACTCCCTGTGGCAGAAAATTATCTATATTATGGGTTCCAACACTATTTGCACCATCTATAGTAACTACATATTCAAGTTCATTTTTGGTATATTTAATATTAATGCTATCAAGTAGTACCGACTCATTATTGTTAAAGAACCTAACCCTTCCTTTCATATCAACATAAGGATATTCCGGATGATCCTCATCTGGCATATTATACAGATAATCAATATCACCCGTACGCTGACGTGCGTAATTAAATGTTAAAATAGCAGATGAACCAGCAATTTGCCTAGGTAACATATTTGATGTAAAGCTAACATTATAGGTCTTCTGATAACTCATCAGGTCAGTACCTTCCTGTTCAAATTTAACATCAGCAAAGTGCCTTGTCTCATTATATTTAGCCTTAATAAACTTAATATTTGTAAATGCTGATTTCTCAATATGAGACTCTATTTTCATAAGTCTCCATCCAGATGTAAAAGAGTATTGATTATTATCAATATTTACATTGGCTCTTTCTCCTGATTCAAAAATATATCTGGCTCCTCCGGGAGGTATTATTGTAAAACCGGTTATCTCTCCATTGGAACCTTTTGTATAAGTAATCTTTATATTACTCTTTGGTATAAGATTAACATTACCGGCTTTATCAATAACAAATCTTCCGCGAAACGATTTTGTAAAGAAATAGAAGATATCCGGTTCATAATCTTTACCATCGTAATTTGTTATATTATCAGCCTGAGATGGTGTACAGTCGTTATAGTTATTCAATAACTTTGATGCACCTGCATAATTTATATAACCATTCTGTGGCATATCATCAGGCAGGTCACGCACAACTCTGGTTACAATACCTCCAGCGTCATGAAACCATCCAAGCCCCATATAAGAAGATCGTTCATTAGCCATAATACCTGATGCGTTATATATCATGTTCAGGCTATTTCCAGCTCCATTAAATAGGTTTACTTTTATATCCGGCACTCCTGTACTCAGTCCCGGCTCGTTCTCAATATATTTTATATATGGGATAAGATATTTTGAGGGCTCTATTCTATCAACCTTTACGTTTACAACAAACTGTTGATCGTCTCCACTCTGACAAACCGCGCTTATAGATAAGAGCGTATTAATCAGAAGTAATAACAGTATTCTCTTCATAAATTATTATTTATTCTCTTTTACTTGTCTCTCTAATTCTTCAATACGCTTGTTCTGCTCTATTACATAAAGGGTAAGCTCCTCTACTTTTTGTAATAGTTTTGCATTCATCTCAGCTACGTTAATGCCGTTCTCTTTTACCTCTTGCTCTGATGGTACATCAGGTAGGTGGTTATTCTCTGTAATAAAGCTCTCTACCTCTGATAGCGGCATTAGTTTGTAATCCTTTGCAAATACAAAGTCTGCCCATACATCAGTATTCACAACAATCTCTCTTGCTCCTATTGTTCCATTAACAGCAAGTTTGTAGCCGTTGGTGTTTGTGGTTCCAATGCCTACATTACCTGAATTGTTTATTCTCATCCTTTCTGTGCCATCATAAATAAACTTAAAACCATCTCCTGTGCCATCAGTAAATTGCAGATAATCATTAGCTCCAAAATATATTTTTGATCCATTACTCTGAAAACCCAGATTTCCAGTTATATCTAAACTATACCTTGGATTTGTTGTTCCAATACCTACCTTACCAGCATTGTTTATTCTCATCCTTTCTGTTCCATCATAAATAAACTTAAAGCCATCTCCTGTGCCATCAGTAAATTGCAGATAATCATTAACTCCAAAATATATTTTTGATCCATTACTCTGGAAACCGATATCTCCTTTCACATCTAAACTATATCGTGCATTAAACACGCCAATACCCAGTTTTCCATATCCATCTAAATGCATAAAACCTCTTGCCGTAGCAAACTTCAGATCAGGTAATCCATCATTTTCAAGAGGTGCACCAATCCAAGACCAGTTATTACCTGCATTATTCATTAATTTAATTTGTTGCCCTGGTTGTAATATAACATTCTGTGATAATGCATTAAACGCAGACATTGTAATTAACATTACTGCAAAAATCATTGCGATCTTTCTCATGATATTCATTTTTTAGTTTATAAAATAAATTTAATATTCACTTCTGAACACCCTGAACACATGTTATAAATAGGTAGGATTACAATAAAGGAATTGCACAACAAACCTGTTGCTATAATAGTATTAGGGGCTCTGAAATGTGGTTGCAAAGTAAGTTATTTTATAACAAATTGCAGATATAAAAACATTGTTTATTACACACAAAGACCACAAAGTTATTAACACCAACAAACCAAGTATAAACTATCATCAATAACCACCAGCCCCTTACAAGCTATGGTACAAAGTAATCATTTAAGAGAGTAAAGTTCTTTCTCAAACACAAAACAGACCATATTAAACAAAGAGTTATTAACAATAATATTATTTTATACACGGTAATTATACATATAACAAAAAGGTAAAAACAAGTCCTTAATTACTATTACGTATACACTAATTCATCAATTACTTTGCAGGTTAACTGAACATTTGGTAAAAAACATGTATTTTTGCAGAATAAACGGAGAATAATGGGAAGAGTATTAGCGATAGATTACGGAAAAAAGCGAACAGGAATAGCAGTTACTGATCCTATGAAGATGATTGCTTCGCGATTGACTACACTTGAGAGTAAGACTGTTTTGCCTTTTATTAAAGAGTATATACAGAAGGAGGAGGTTGAAGCTATTGTTATTGGCTACCCTACCGATATGAAAGGTAATGCATCTGACTCTATAAGGTTCATAAACCCTTTTATTCAGAGGCTTGTAAAGGAGTTACCTGACATGAAGGTTATTCAGATAGATGAACGTTTTACATCTAAGATAGCATTCCAGACAATGATTGATGCCGGGTTAAAAAAGAAGGACAGACAGAACAAAGGATTGGTTGACGGTGTTAGTGCTACAATTATTCTTCAGTCGTATTTAGAATCTTTAAATAATAGTATAATATAATGAATTATCCAATATATCTTTACGGATCGCCTGTATTAAGAAAGGTTGCCGCAGACATTGATAAAGACTACAATAATCTTTTTGAACTTATTGAGAATATGTGGAGTACCATGTATTATTCAGATGGTGTTGGTTTGGCAGCTCCACAAATAGGAAAATCTATCCGTCTGTTTGTTATTGACGCTACACCAATGGCAGATGAAGATCCTTCTGTTGAGGGTCTTAAAAAGGTATTTATTAATGCACATATTACCGAAAGAGAGGGAGACAAAGAGCCTTTTAACGAGGGTTGTTTAAGTATACCAGGTATTAGAGAAGATGTTGTAAGACCAACAAGGATAAGAATGCAGTATGTTGATGAGAACTTTGAAGAGCACGACGAGTGGTTTGAAGGTATTGCAGCAAGAGTTATTCAGCATGAGTATGATCATCTTGATGGTGTTATGTTTGTAGATCATCTTAATCCGCTTAAGAAAAAGCTTTTAAGCGGCAAGTTAAAGAATATTACAAAAGGCAAGGTTAAAGTTGATTATAAGGTAAAGATGTAGATAGGCATCTGAAACAGAATATCTGCCTTATCCCATTTATGCTATTTTTTTATTAACTTAATAGAAAAGTAGTTTAAATGGGATATTCATTTATAAGAAACCCTATTGTAAGTATCTGCTGTGCTTTTGCAGCTGGTATAGCAACATCTGTAGGTATCGAGAATAACTATAATCCGGTTGTTATCCTTATATCTATTCTGTTTATGTCTGTTTTTCTGTTACTCTATATAAGCAGAGGTGTAAAACAGATAAAAAGAGATTACCTGTACTCTGTTATACTCCTGTTTATATTCTTCTTTTTAGGCAATATATATTCTGTTCTGTTCTCAAACCAAAAACAGAAGATTGATATACCTCCTGTAAACAGTATCTCATTAGTTGGTAATGTTAGTGATGTAAAGCTGAGAGAAAGTGGCTATTATAGCACTATAATTGATGTAAAATATTGTAAACTATTCCCTGAATCAGAAGGTAAAAAGATTGTAGCAACCATTACCCCTAATGCAAAACATACAATACTTGCAGGAAAAGAGATTGTTATCCATTCTGTTGTAAAGGAGATTAATCAATCATTAAATCCATCTACCTTTAACTACACAAACTACCTGTTAAACAGAGGTATTTTGTATAAAACATTTGTTAAATCAGACAGGTATATTATTACCGGAGAGTCTGAATGGTCAATAAATGGTCTCAGCACAGTTATGCGAAATCATCTTATAAACAGGTTAAGAGATTTAGATATAAGCGAGGTGACAGTTGCTTTTTTTGCATCAATAACCCTCGGTGATAAATCGTTATTAGACCGGGAAACAAAAGAGGTATTTGCAAAAGCTGGTGCTATGCACCTTCTGGCAATATCAGGTCTTCATGTAGGTATAGTATATATTATACTCTCATATCTGCTAATGCAGATTCCTTCAAGATCGTTACGAAAAAACATGTCGGCAATAATTATATCTATCATATGGTTCTATGCAATTGTAACAGGTCTATCACCATCTGTTCAGCGTTCTGCATTAATGTTCTCATTAATTGCCGTCGGAAAATTTATTACGCCCAAGATACAGATATACAACAATATATTTCTAAGTGCATTTATACTACTGTTAATTAACCCGGATCTTATATTTGATGTAGGTTTTCAGTTATCATACACGGCTGTTGTAAGTATTGTTTTCTTCTATAACCGAATATTCAATCTTATAAAGAGTAAGAATAGGATTATACGTTTTTTCTGGGGTTTAATTGCCGTAAGTATAGCTGCTCAGATAGGAACTTTTCCGTTATCTATATACTATTTTAATCAGTTCCCTAATATGTTTATCCTAAGCAATATTCTTATTGTTCCAATGGCTATAACAAATTTGGGGTTATCACTTGTATTTATTGGAGTACACCCTGTTCCGTATATTAGTAATATTGTATCTATATTCATCGATTATCTATCAAGAGCTATAATATATGTTACAGAGAAGATAGCTGCAATACCATATGCAGCAACTGAAAATATTTACATATCGCCTGCTACATTTATTACGTTAATGCTTTTTATTCTACTTCTTGGAGCATACTTATCGCACAAGAAATTCAGGTATCTGGTATTTTCAGGAGTACTTTTAATATCAGCACTGGCTATACCTGCCTATAAAGAGTATACCAATATAAACCGAAAAGAGGCCGTTGTTTATGCATCGTACCCATATACAACAATAGGTTTTACATATAGAAACAGTCACTATATAGTTACAGATATGCCAGACACTGTAATTAATAAGAAGAGGCGATACATACTTGACGGATATAGTACTATTAATCATATTAAAGATATCTATCATATTGATCCGAAAAGAGGTAGCTACACAATTCCTGTAAGTTTTAATAAGAACATATATACATTTGGCAACAAACAATTTCTGATATATAACAAAAACAGAAAGATTTTTTCCGGTATAATTCCATCAATTAAAACAGATTATATACTTTTGTCAGGTTCATCTTTTAACAATGTAGCTGAATTGATAAAGAATTCGACGTTTGATCTGCTTATTATAGATAGCTCTGTACCAAATCATACAGCGCGATATATTGTAAAGAAATGTAAAACCGAGAACAAGAAGGTACACTGGATTAACAGAGATGGCGCACTTATTATTGATATATAAAGAATTTAATATACTATAGTTAAAATGGATATTGTTATTTCAGGAGCAGGAGAGGTTGGAACATATCTTGCCAGAATGCTGAGCAATGAGAAGCATAATATTATACTGATTGATAGGGACGAGGAGAAGTTAAAGGTTCTGAATTCTCACATTGATATCCTTACATTGCACGGATCATCATCGTCTATTGACGATCTTAATGCCGCAAAGGTAAGTAAATCAGATCTTTTTATTGCCGTAACAAGTTCAGAAGAGGTTAATATTACCTCGTGTATATTAAGTAAAAAGCTGGGAGCTAAAAAAACTATTGCCAGAATTGATAACTCAGAATATCTTAAAAAGGATAATAAAGAGCTTTTTATGAGTCTTGGTATTGACTCATTAATATATCCTGAGAAACTGGCTGCAGAAGAGACTGTAGCATCATTAAAACTATCAGGAGCAAGACAGCTGTATGAATTCTCTGACGGTAAGCTAATGTTGTTTGCGATTAAACTTAGAGACAATGCTCCGGTATTGGGAATGACACTTGCTGAGGCTATTAAATCGGCAAATAACTATGAATATAGAGCCGTTGCGATAACACGCGATGGAAAAACCATTATACCACGTGGCGATTATGTGTTTAAATCGGGCGATTTGGTTCATATTGTATCAAATCCGTCGAGCACAAAAGAGCTTATGAAGAACGCTGGTAAGAAACAGCATCAGATAAAGAATATTATGATTCTTGGCGGTAGCCGCATTGGTGTTAAGTCGGCATTAAAGCTTGAGAACAATAACAATATTAAGATTATAGAGATTGACAGGTTAAAGTGTGTTCAAATGGCAGATGTTCTTGAAAACACTCTTGTTATTAATGGCGATGGCAGAGATATGGATCTTTTAACCGAGGAGGGTATTGCCAATATGGATGCCTTTGTTGCTGTTACCGGAAATTCAGAAACTAATATTCTGGCTTGCCTGCTTGCTAAAAAGATGGGTGTTAAGAGAACCGTTGCCGAGATTGAGAACATTGATTATCTTGACCTTGCAGACAATGTAAGTATAGGCTCTATGATAAACAAGAAGTTAATTGCCGCAAGTTATATATACAGATTCACCATGGCTGCAAATGTTAATCATTTTAAGGTATTAACAAGTACCGATGCTGAGATTATTGAACTTACCGCAAAACAAAATTCTAAAATAACTAAAGGCATGATTAAGGATATTAACTTCCCTAAGGATGCTAATATTGGAGGAGTTATTCGCGGAAAAGAGAGTATTATTGCGTCCGGTACAACACAGATACAACCTAATGACAAGGTGGTTGTTTTCACTCTGCCATCTGCAATAAGAAAGATAGAGAAACTATTTAGTTAGGATATTTATTATTGCCGCAGTACTGGTTTGTAATATTGCGGCAATAGTTTAATTCTGTTTAGATGTAATATCGCGTATAACAACCGATGCACAACTCAGGCCAAAAGCCGGAGGCATATATGATACTGTACCTACATTTGACTTTTTATTTGTACTCTCTTCAAGAATAACAGCATCTGACGATACAAGCTCAGGAGAAAATACCACCTTTACTCCTTTACGCACACCAAGTTGATTTAGCTTTTTACGCACAGCACGTGCAAGTTTATCATTGTACGATTTTGATATATCCGATACTGTAATAAGTGTAGGGTCAAGCTTTCCTCCCGCTCCCATTGAACTAACTATTGGCAAACCAAGGTTAAACGAATGATATATAAGAAACACTTTTGGCGACAGGGTATCAATAGCATCTACTACATAGTCATACTTCTCTTGTTTAAGAATCTCTATCATACGTTCATCGCGAATGAACTCATCTATTACGCAAAGTTGAACCTCCGGGTTTATATCTCTCAACCTATCTGCCATAACCTCAGCCTTAGATTTACCAAGGGTAGACGACAATGCTGGTAACTGTCTGTTACGATTAGATTCTGAGACAACATCGCCATCGACTATAGTAAGTTTTCCAATACCTGCACGGCACAACATCTCTGCTACACAGCCTCCAACACCACCTAAACCTACTACAATAACACTACTATTAACAAGTTTTTGTAATCTCTTCTCTCCAAAAAGCAGATGTGTTCTGCTTAGCCACTCACTATTAACGTAACTCATTAGTTGTTAAAACAGTATATAATTTATTAATATCTTTTTTTAATGTATCTATATCACAACCTCTTAAACAGGCAGCACACCTATATATCTCCTCAATAGGTATAGTTTCATCATCATCTGTCTCCAACAAAAATCGTTCATCAGGAAGCTGTTTAAACACCTGTTGCAGATTTGTATTACTCAGCAACGCTACGCCAAACGACAGATATCCTCCAGCACTAATTACATCATTTGCAATATTAATATTACGCATAAAACCATGAACAATCCATGGTAATTTGTAATTTGATTTTTTAAGCATATATATTACTTCGTTATATGCTTTTACACAATGTATAATAAGAGGTTTATTGTATCTTACTGACAGATCTATCTGATATTGAAAAATCTCTTTCTGAAGATCAAATTCAGTATCACATAGTTTATCAAGTCCGGTCTCTCCTATAAGAACAACAGCTTCATCAGATACAGTACTGTTTAGTGTTGATTTTATAACTTCTACTTTATCGGTTGTAATATACCAGGGATGAGCACCAACAGAGAATACCCCTTTATCTATACTAAAATTGTTGTTGCAAACATCTATATTACAAACTGTAATACTGTCAGATTCAGATTGTTTGTGACTATGTATATTGATATAAGACATAACAAAAAATGGGGGCAAATACCCCCAATGTTCTATTTATTTGTCCTGTATGCTTAATAGTTCAACCTCAAAAACAAGTGTTGAGTATGGACCGATAAGTTGTCCGGCTCCTCTCTCGCCATATGCAAGGTTATAAGGAATAGCTAATTTCCATTTAGCTCCAACAGGCATTAACTGAAGTGCCTCAACCCATCCCGGAATAACTCCATTTACAGGGAATGTAGCAGGCTCACCACGTTGTACTGAACTATCAAAAACAGTTCCGTCAATTAATGTACCTGTATAGTGTACAGTTACCATATCTGTTGCTTCTGGTTTTGCTCCATCTCCCTCGTTAATAACCTCGTACTGAAGTCCGCTCTCAAGAGTTACAACACCATCCTTCTTTTTGTTCTCTTCTAAGAATTTATTCCCTTCTGCTACCTTCTCCTCAAATCTTTTCTTCTGTAGCTCTGTAAAATACTCGTTAACAAGAGTCTGTACTTTTTCCTGAGGTACTGCAAGCTCATTACCCGATAATACATCGTTTAATGCTTGTGCAAAATCCTCTACGCTATCTAATGAAAATCCTTGCTCTTTTAGGTTTAAACCTACGCTAACTCCAAGACTGTAACTTAATTCGTTCATTCTATCTTTATTTTAATGAGCTGCAAAGGTATATAAAATTATTATCACCAAAAAAAAACCAAAAAAGTATAATAATCAGATACTTTATACCACAAAATCTATTATTTACAATAAAACCGAATATAAATTAAGCTATAACCAAAATATAAACTACCTTTGCTGGAGTTGTATATTATTGCAATACATGCTTTTTTATGGTTTATAAAGATGTATATATTAATCTACAATTCAATTATTTCTGTTTTATGTAAATATTCAGTCGTAATTAAACAAACCAAAAGTGTTCTTTTTTTTATAATAAATAGTTAGTAATGAATATTTACGTAGGTAATCTTCACTATGACATAGAGAGTGAAGATCTAAAAGAGTTGTTTATTCAACTTGGAGAGGTTTCGTCTGCAAAAGTTATTAAAGACAGAGAAACCGGAAGAAGTAGTGGTTACGGTTTTGTTGAGATGGATAACGATGATGAAGGAAAAGTAGCAATCAGCCGTTTAGATCAGTTTGAGTGGGAAGGCAGAAAGATTAGAGTTAGCGAGGCCAGACCAAGAGCAGACAGACGTCAAAGATCAAACAACAGGTACTAAAAATCGAGATTATTTATTAAAATAATATATTCGGTTCTAAAAAAAAGGAGATTACCAAAAAGTAATCTCTTTTTTATTATATATACTGCTCTATTTGTACTTTTGACACACTAAAAAATAGATTTATGTCAGCATTTATTAAGATTATACTTGTGGTAATTGCTCTTTTAGCAATAGCATTCATTGGAATGGCTATAACCATACTTATAAAAAAGAACGGTAAATTTCCGGAGAGTGAAATAGGGAAAAACAAAGACATGCATAAAAAGGGTATTCATTGTGTTAAACACGATGAGATGAAAAAATACCGAAAAATGATGAAGAAAAAGGGTGTTAAGGTTCCTGATTCAGGATGTTGTGGCGGATGCCATTAAAACAATATAAAATTACTTGTAATAAATCGTACATTCTGTTCAAACAGTTTTAGTTCTGCTTTGTTTAACATATAAAACAGTAACAATTATACTTAATTATAACTGTTAAAGGAGCTGAAAGATATGAAGATTGTATTAATAGTAATTGTTCTGCTGGCTATAGCTTTTGCAGGATTGGCAATAAAAGTAATATTTACAAAAGACAGACAACTTGAAAAGAGCTGCTGCGGAAAAACATTGAACAAAGATGCCAGCTGCGGATGCTCAGGTCAATAGATAAATACAGATCCCCGTGAGACAATCTCCGGGGATTTTTTCATTGCTAATCTATAACGCCTTCGTTTACTTTAAATATACTATAAAGAGTGGTCTTTGATTTTCCTCCGGAAACAAGCAAAAGGTAATCGCCACTCTGAATTTTAACACCCTGTGTTGGGTTCTTTATAATAGTTCTATTGTTATCATGAATCTTCACCAGCCCTAACAAAACAACATTGCATCTCTTTTTAAGCTCAACAAACGCGTCAAAATAGTCGGCTCCAACAAACTCATTATCATCAACAACCTTATACTCTTGTATATCATAATCAGTCTCATCAACAGATGTTGCCATAAAATCCTCTGTTAAACGTGCAACATCAGGTTCAAATATATAGCTAGCAACAAGTTTTGAGGCTATATCGGTTTTAGATACTGTTTGTCTTACACCAATACTCATATATGTTTCACGCAACTCAGGATTATTAAGTGTAACAACGTAGTTATTATGATCATAAACCTTCTTCATGTTAATAACAAAAACAAGGTTTTCAGAATCATCATCCATATTTATATATACTGTAGATGCTTTATTAATTCCAGCTCTCTGAAATGATGTAACATTGTTAAAATCGGTATATAAAACAAATACTTTAGATTGCGGATACATATCGTATATAAGATCAATATCATCTTTCTTATTGGTTATTATTGCAACCTTATGCTTAGCTCCTATTACTTGATCCGTAACCTGTTTAGCAAAAGAATCCCAACCAACAATAACAAAATGTTTCTCAAAATTTACTCCAAAGAAACCTTCTCTCTTTTTTTCCATATAGTTTCGTATTAAATTGGTTATTTCACCAATAAGATATCCTAAAAAGCCAAGACTACTTATAATTATAAAGATACTTACAACTTTACCCGCAGGCGTAACCGGATAAAAATCACCATAACCCACTGTAGTAAGCGTAACAATTGTATACCACAATCCATCGCTAAAACTCTTTATGTTTCCATCAGGATTGCCACTCTCAAGAATTGTAACAACATATATCAGCACTATAAACAGTAGTACCGGTATAATTACAAAATATCTTCTGTTCTTAATGCTCATATTGTATAGTTCAGGTTAGTTAGTTCTCTTCTTATCGCGCTTAAACAGCAGATAAGATATCAATACTCCGGCTAATGCTCCAAACAGATGTCCCTCCCATGATATATAACTTCTGGTTGGTAATATTCCGAATATAAGGCTACCATATAATAACACAACTATTATTGCTACTATCACATTTATAAATTTACGCAAAAAAACACCCGAAGCAACAATAAATGCAGCCAGACCGTATATCAGTCCGCTTGCACCAATATGAACCGCTGTACGGCCGAATAACCAAACCAATCCTCCTCCAATTATTACAATGGCAGCAATAACAGCTACTGCATTACGCGGATATATCTTAAATAGCAAAAATAGTAATACAAACAGAGGCACAGTATTTGAAAGTATATGAAAAATGTTTGCATGCAACAGAGGTGATATTACAATCCCAACCAACCCTGATACTGAACGGGGTTTTATTCCTAAATTATTCAGATCATAAAATGGTAGAATAAGATTTATTAAATAGACACTCCACATTATCAGAATAAATATTCCAACACTCTTCAGTAACTTTACTGTTTGGTTTGTTTGTTCCATAAATAGTTAATATTCGGTATTATTCTTATGTTAAAGATAGTTTTATCATTCAATAATATCAATAGTCAGCCCATAGGTAATAATCTTCTCTTTAAATTTCCTGTTCATCTCCTTACAACATCCACTAAGTTCAATATAGTATTTATCTTCATCGGCAAAATAGTGCAGTGCCATATGGCTCTCGGCCAGAAGCCACATACAGGTATATCCTTTAACAGGAAAAGTGTAGTCTGTAAACTTAAGCACTGTATAGCCGGCATAGCTAAGGCAATTGTTCATTATCTCTACCATCTCATTGGTAGCTTTACCGTTTATCCAAGCTCTGTAGTTATATATTTTTGCTTCAACAGCTTTATAATCTATCATTTGTCTATCATTATAAATGTTAATACAGATCCCATTTTCCTCCGAGATAATATCTGTATAGTACAGGGTTACTTATCTTATTTACAATAACCTTTGTTGTATCGCTATCAAAGATATCTTTACCAAATGAAGATAACAAATAGAGCGACTCTTCATTAATCCATTTAGTATCAATATCATTAAACTTAATGTTTCTGAACTCTCTCTTAAGTCGTTCATCTGTCATATTTTTTGCTCCAATCATCCAGCCCCACTCGCCAAAACTAAGTACCTGATTATGTATTGGCAAGGTTCCAAACCCTGCTTTACTCATTGTTTTATGTATTATCTTAAATGCTCTCGATGCATAATACGGACTCCCGGATTGTGTAATAATAAGCCCATTATCCTTTAATCTGTGACGACACAGGTTATAAAATTCAAGTGAATATAGTTTTGACAACTCAATTGTACGTGGATCTGGCAGATCTATAATAATTACATCATAGAACTCATTACTGTTCTCCATAAATATTAACCCATCTGTATTTACAACCTTCACACGCTCATCAGATAACGAATTATTATTTATTCCCAGCATTATTTCATTACTTTTAGCAAGATCTGTAACTGCCGGATCAAGATCTACAAGTGTTATATTATCCACGTTATCATGTTTTAATATCTCACGTACAGCACAACCATCGCCGCCACCAAGAATAAGAACCTTTTTATGCTCTTTAGCTAATTTCATTACGGGATGCACCAATGGTTCATGATACATCTCCTCATCTACAGTACTAAGCTGTTTATTACCATTTAAAAACAGATAATAATCATCCTTCCATTGTGTGATTACAATTCGCTGATATTTGCTTTGTTCGGCATAAACCACCTTCTCCTTATATCTTTTTTGTTCGCCAAATAGTATTATAGGATTGGCGTATGATGCTCCAAATACCATTGCTATTACAATGAATCCGGCAGATGATAATATTGCTTTACGCAGTTTCTCTTTTGATGCTTTATATAGCATAAAAAACAACAGTAAAGCAACACTAAAATTAACAAGTCCTAATACAAATGGTGTATACGTTAAACCCAGATAGGGTAATCCGACAAAAGCAAATAGCACCCCTCCTATTAAGCTACCATAATAATCCTTCTCCAGAACTGTTGAGATATTAACTCTGATGCTTTCAAATTTATCATTTAACCTTATAACAATAGGAATCTCTAGCCCTATTAAGAAACCTATAATTATTGTTAATGAATATATAAGTATACCCAGATATACACTGTACGATGCAAAAAGATATACAAATAGTGACGAGAACGATACAAAAACCGACAACATAAACTCCAGAAAGATAAACTTAGAAAGCAGATTGTCTTTAAGGTATTTACTTACACGAGCTCCCAATCCCATTGCAAATAGCATTATTGATACGGTAAGTGCCCACTGAACAGTTGAATCGCCAAGAAAATAACTTGCAAGTGTTGATAATATATACTGTGCTACAATACCTGACAATCCGGTAGCAAATATTGATAGCTTTAAGATATTTGACTTTAAACTCATTATTTAATTAAAGGTATTTAAAAACCACTGTTTTCAGATGGTTTTTATAACTAACTTCCCCAACCATTGCCTGACAAGACTAACGATTGAGGAAGTGTAAAATATTGTTTTATTATAACCATTTGATATTACAATATGGCTATACATCACTGTTTTAAAGAGTCCAGGTAAGCAGAACTGATCCACCAATATATGCAAAAGCTTCAATAAGCGCTGCACCAACATTAGGTTTTTCCTGATTCACAATCTCATCAGTAAGTCTTGCTCCGGGTAACAGAATTTTATCTGTAATAAGTCTCATTATTGGTAAAACAGCAAGACCTATTAACACATCAATTCCTACCTCTGCAAGTACATTACCCCAGCCAACAAAATCGCCCTGTATACCAAAACGAATAAGGTTTGCT
Organism: Bacteroidales bacterium UBA6680; assembly: GCA_002454955.1. GTDB lineage: Bacteria > Bacteroidota > Bacteroidia > Bacteroidales > UBA6680 > UBA6680. The sequence goes on along the minus strand of DKJY01000034.1, from coordinate 83,830 downwards.
ATAGCAATCATTGCTCCGGCAAAACCAACTCCAACAGCAACATTATCTTTCTCAATATGCTCGTGAATATCGTATGGTGTTATCAGGTTATATACGTATGAGGTTATAACAAGTACCAGCTGACCTATTGCCCAAAAAGCAACAGCAGTTGTAATACCATGCATAAGGTTCGCAGCCTCACCAACCACAGCTCCGTATATTATTAAACCTGAAGCAACAGCACTAGCTCCTTCAACAACACCTGTACCAGCATTCTGGTCGTCAATAATCTCTTTCTTTACGCAAAATTTGCGAAGAATAATTTTATCGTTAATAAATACTGAAAGGTTAAGAAGTATTATCCCCAACACGCCGTATACTCCAATATCAAGCAGATCAATCATTAATCCGTTTGACGGACCTACTATTGCACTACCAACAGCAAGCAGAAGTCCTATAAAATATCCAACATGTGCCACAGAGAATGCAAAGTTATCCTTCTCAATAAGTTCGTTCTTTACATCTATACTTTTGTGTGTTACATTATAAATAACCTTTCCTATAAACATTATAACAAAAGCCGAAAGTATATAAGCAATACTCTCTATTATTGTCATATATATATCATTGTTTAATATTTCTTCCATAGTATATATAGTTTATTATTTACCAAATCCTCCTCCGTACGATCTGCGTGTGGATGTACGACTTCTAGTAGAGCTTCGCGATGAATAACGTCTTTTTGAGCTTGCATTAGCACTTTGCTTTACCTTGGTTCGCACACGCTGCTTAAATGATGACGAACGAGAAGACCACTTTGTATTACTGTTACTAGAACTATTTGTACCATACATTGTACGTCCATTATTTGTAGGACCATAATATGGTGTTCCGTAATGCCTGCTTCCTACATAACCATCATAATATGATCTGCGTACAGGCGATACCATATTAAACATGTGCGACATAAACATATACTGTCCGTAGAAATGCCAGAAAGAGTGTCCTCCTCTGTTTTCCCAACGTCCGTATTTCTCATTACCAACATAGTCAGAATATCCCGGAGGAGATACCTGCTTCTCTACAACATAGTTTTTTACTGTAACAAGTGCCATTCCCAGATCATTTACATGCTTCTGAAAATACTCAGGAGAAACACTATACCACTTAGTTGTTTCTAACAATAAAGTATCAGGATTATTAGTTGGCTGATAGATAATTTTATACTGATGTTTATAACTATCTGATCCCTCTGTATAATCCATATCATTCAGTGTAATGGAGTAATTAGCCAGATTCGACTTCTGAGTAATTATCTCATCAACCGGATTCTTCTGATATGTAAAAGAACTTCCGCCGCATGATGCTAACAGAAGAATAACTCCTACAATAATGAGAAATTTGCCTTTCATATGTCTAAATTTGTTTTTTAAAGGTCATATGGAACTCCGCATTATAATCATCCTCGTGTATGTGAATGACCATTCTCATGCTTCGTTTCATATGTCTAAATTTGTTTTTTCAATGCATATATAACCGGTACAACATAATTCTCTATGATGGAAAATTTTAGTTAATACTTGTTACATATGTTTATAATAAAATGTTCGTTATTTTCTATATAAGTATAGTTGATAATAAAATCAAATTCAAATATTTGATCGCAAAAATATAAATACCTCTTTATTTATTCTCTGCCGGAAGGATATTTGATATTTCAAACTCCTTTACTAATACTCCGTACGATGCTTCAAACTCATTATCATCATACTGCTCAATTGTTATAATCTTATCTTCACCCTTGTTATAGAAATCCCAAGACATAAGCTCTTCCCAATCGCCGGTTCCGATAGTCCTTATGTATCCGGTACTACCAGAATCCATATAGTATGTCTCTTCTTCAAAAACAATCTTGTTAGGTGGCTCTTCATTATCCTGAATATACTCTGGTATATCCTCACCCAGGTTTCTGATCTTCACTTTTTTACTTACACTAAGCTCCAAATCATCATCTTCTTCAACACTCAGATATAGTGTATTAATTCCATCAGATATTTTATGTTCGTGGGTAAAATAGTTATCGCCCCAATCGTACTCATAGCTCTCTTCAACACGCCAGGTAGTAAGGTTAAATTCAAATACAAATCCTTTATTAAGATCTGTAACCCTCACATTTGTCGCATCGTAATCTCTTTTGTCTTTATTAAAAAGATTAAATAGTCCCATTGATAGTTGGTTTAACTTATTTATTTACTACAGTATTTGATGTAAATATATTAAGAAACTATTTAATAGTTACCCTAATATCTTTAATATAGAGAACAGGTTTAAATAGTTTCTAAAAAAGCCCGGTTTAAAATCAATAGCCGGGCAAAAAGAATTACTTATTCTGATTAAGTTTTGCCTTAAGTTCTTCCAACGAATTATTTGCTTTAAGCTTATTGGTATCTTTAAGTGCAGAATCTATCTCATCATCTAAACTTATATTTGAATCAGATATCTCTCCATATGCCTCTGCTGTAGCCTCCTGTTGTGCAACCTTCTCTTTCATCTTTTCAAGCATAGATATTGTACTACTGCTATCTACCCCTGCAAGCGATTTATTAATCTTCTTTGTTGCTGCGCTAACTCTTGCTCTGGCTTTTAATGTTTTTAGCTCGTTCTCGTAGTTACTGATATTACTCTTAAGTTTGTTAACACCAGCCTCAAGCTTAGCTATATTTTTATCAAACTGCTCAATTTCACCTTCGGTTCTTGCAACCTCTTGCAGACACTGCTCCTTTTTTGTTAAAGCCTCAGTAGCTAATCTGTCTGCCTCTTCTGGTGTTATACCGCCCTGTTCAGCTTTTTTAAGAAGAAGTATTGCCTTACTCTCATAATCGCCCGCAGCACTTTTGTTTATCTCTCTGTCTTTCTTTGATCGTATAGCAAGAGCTTTAACTTCTGCTAATGCCTCAAGGCTTTTAGCCAAATCTTTCTTCATATCCCTGATTCCCTGCTCGGTCATCTTTATAGGATCCTCTAATTTATCAACAATAGCATGCGCTTCTGCCTGTCCTACTTTAAATAATCTGCTAAATATTCCCATTTCTCTTACTTTTTACTTCGAAAACTCAATTAATTTACCCGCATATTCTGTCATTAACATCTCAAAAGAGTTTAATGTTCCCTGAAACTCATTAAGATCAAGATTTTCAATCTGTAATGTATCACGGAAAATTACTCTCTTTCCTGTCTCATCTAATACAAATGCTCCATGAACAATATCTCTGTTCTTCATCAACAACTCTTTGTAAATATCGGTGTTACTACCCTTTATTTCAAAAAGATACTGCTCAAATATCAGAATCGGATCTTCACAATCAATAAACATGTTAACTATACCACTATCATACTTTTCTATGATAAAAAGTTCCTGCTCTTTATCCTCTGACACTATTGAGTATTCTAGTTCTAAAAGGTAATTTTTTACCTTATTATAATAATCTGCCATAATCAAATTAAAATTTTATTTGGTATTAATTTTATATAATGATTATAAATATATCATTTAGTTTAAAACTAAGTTACGCAATAAAAGGTAAATTAACATTTCTTTTCGGTAAATTAACTCTAATTGCCGATAAGAAACTCTCAAATGGTCTCTGAAATCAACATCAATAAAGATATCTATCTCATAACAAAGCCACTCCAACTATACGGATTATATATCACTTTCTGTTTTAGCATCTCTCTCATCTCTTTTGAGTATGGTTTAATTCTAGATTTACTATTTCTTGATGCATTAATAAATAACCTGTATACATTATTAATTGCCACATATACATCCTCTCCCTTTTTCATTCTTGAGTAAAGCTCAATAAAAAACACAGACGAACTATAATCATCAACACGCCACAAACTAGAGATAACATTTTTAGCACCTGCCACATTAAATGCATATGTAAGTCCGTATACAGCATCAACTGCCATCTCTTTTACAACGCCTGTTTCACATGCACTTAAAACAACAAGATCTGCATCTAAACGTAAACACATAATCTCAGGAATTGTAAGAAAGCCATCTATATTATTGCCTTCAATATCCCCTTTCTTATTATAGTCATAGAGTACAATTGCACTTCGATGTGGGTTCTTGTTTGAGTAATATCCGTGCGTTGCAAAATGAATTGTATTAACACTTTTTAATGTACCCTCCTTATTCATTTTATAAAGAGCCGATTCTGTTGCAAAGTCATCATACAACAGTATATCTTTCTGTTTACCTCTATTAAAAAATGTTGATATTTTTGACACCTCCTCAACAGAGTAGTCCAGATTAGAAAACTCAAACGGATAATTACGATACCCCTTTTTCTTTTTATCTAATAATGTTACAATCTGCTTATCAGAAAATCTATACTCATTAGCTGTAGGCTGCAGGCTAGATTGTACAGCCTCTGACTGAGCCAATACATCTCTGCTATATCTGTTTACAGCAACCCCCATAAATCTGCCATAACCTCTTCTCTCTTCAGACAATTTGGCTGTATTTCGCAGATATATACTCAGTGAGTTAGCTAACATTATATTATGATTGTCCAAAAGATACTCTTTTCTGTCTCCTTTTAACTTAAACAGTGTAGAGAATGGTATCTTAGAAGTTTGGTTATCCGGTATAATAAGAAGATTATTATACTCATTAATATCTTTCTCAATTGTTGAAAACAGCTTACTATATATATTTACAGACAGGCTATCTCGTATTGCAAGTATTTGTCGGTTAACAAGAGGCCTGCGTTTAGACAGAATAAACTTAACAAATCCACGATTTCCTAATACCTTTCTTAATTCATCATCGGTATGAAGTTTATATCCACTCTCTGTATCGAGTTTATACAGCGGTACAAACCCGTTACCCACAGACAATATTTTGTGATAGTTATATATCTCTTCCTTCAGTCTGTCTACATCATCAATTTTTCTCACCGTTAACCCTTTATCAGACAACATTGATATCCACAGAGTCTCTTTATATATCATATAGTATATTGCTAACTTACTCTTATCCTGCATTATCTCATGAGGTTTTAGTCTTTGTATAACATCACTATAATCTGTATACAATTTATAATCAGGATATCTATTAAACAACACACTATACATAGAGTCTATTTGTCCTTGAATATTATTAACCTTAAGCATACAAGCCGACAATTTAACACCATGCCTGTGTTTCTTATATATTATCATTGAGTCTTGCAGATCTGTTAAATCTAATTGCATCCCTTTTATCTTTGCAGATAGTTTATCATCATCAAGTCTGTCAACAATATAGTTTCTCTGTAATAACTGAAACAGATAGTTAGCTCTGGCACACTCAAGATCTTTAAGCATCTCTTTATCATCATTAATATGATAACTACAGATAAACGATTTCTTATACATATTACTTATCCACCTAAGATTACTCTCTGCATTACTCTTTACCGATATACTATTGTCTATATTCAACTTATAGAGCTCAATAACCTCCCTGTATATCTGTCTGGCTTCCTTAAAGTCTCCTTTATCAAACAATATATCAGCCTTCTGCTTAAGGTACGTAACCTCCTCTTTATGAAAAAAAGGATCTATTGTCTTTTTAATCTTAATAGCTCTATCAATATAATCTAATGCTTTATCATACTCCCCTTTATCCTTATACAGATCTGAGTATAGCATAAATAGTTGGCCATCTTTGTTTCGTTGTTTCTCTGTAAGTGCATTTGCTTTTATATCAAGCCACTCCTTTGAAGCATCAAAATGCTCCATTGTTTTATATGCTCTGCTTATATTTCCAGCAATAACTCCCAAATACGGATGCTTAGCACCAAAGCGCTTTTTCATTATTTCAAATGCCAGCTTATAATACTCTACAGCTTTCTCTTTGTTTCCTGATTTAAACTCTGATGCAGCAATGCCATTATATACAAATGCTATTAAATAATGATTTTTACCATAGACCTTTTCTCTTATCTCTAGAGTTTTCAGATAATAATCTCTTGACTTATCATAATCTGCAATCTGAGTATATATAGATGCCATAGTATAATATGACGAAGCCACCCAGGAACTGTTCTCACCATACTTATCAAGACTCAATTTAAGTGCCATATTAACATATTCAAGAGCTTTTGGATAATCACCCTTAATCTCATACAGACGACTTAATGCATTATACAGGTAGTTAAATCTAAACTCTTTAACACTTTCATCTTTTCTTAGAATATCAACCGATGTATTATAAAGTTTTAGTGACTCATCATAGTTTTTTAGAGAAAACTCAACACTCCCCATATTTGAATATAATTGAGAAATTCTTGAATAAGAATTAGAGCTTAGCTTATTATGAATATTAAGCGACTTGGTATAGAATCTTTTTGCTGTATTATACTTAAACTTCATTTTATTCCAATAGCCCATATTATCATATATACTTGCTAATGTAAAATCTTCTGTTTTAAGTTTATTAACATATATATCTAATGCCTTATCAAGAAAATACTTTGAGCTATCTTTCTCTTTCATCGAAAGATAAGCAGTAGCAACATTATTATAAATCTCTGCAATATACTCAAGACTATCTAAGTCTATTTCTGTTAATAACCTCACACATTCCTGCCCAGATTTTGTTGCCTGTTTATATTTTGCAACCGCCACATATGTTTTAATCTTAAGATTAAACAGATTAACTATATCAAAACCACCGGATTTAGGATTATCCAAAACCTTTTCTGCACTATTAAGTACCAGCAATGTGCTATCATACTTTCCGATGTTATACAAACTATTGGCTTTTGATACCAAACTAGTTAAATGTTTCTGATTTTTTACATTGTCTGATGCATAAGCTACTAATGTTAAAAATAACAGTAGTAAAATTGTAAATGTTCTTTTCATGCCTTTAATACTATTTAGGTTTCACAAACCTGCTAAAATCTAATCATGGCCTTATGATTATAGGTTTTTAACAGCTTCAAAATTTAGAGTTCACTCTTTATACAAAGAAAAACACAACACAATCACACTAAACATGCATTACTATGCATGCCACTAGCAAATAATATGTTATTAATAATTTACACTTTAAAGATAACAAATAATAGTACCAAACAATACATACTAATGTTTAGGTATAAACATACTAATAACTTGCACGCGTATACATATAATGAAATATGGTGAAATATTTTTTACTCTAGGAGTTATATAACTTAATATGTCTATAACCAAAATACATTATTATGAACCTTACTAAAACATTAAAGGAGAACGGATACGATCTTATTGAGAGTCCGGTAAGAAACCAGAAATTACTTCAGTTATGGCTTAAAACACCATTCAACAGAGCTGAATTATACTACTCAGATATTAATCAGGCCTTTAATAGCAAAATAGAGCTAACTCCAATAGAGAACCCTGCTTTAAATGTTAATTCAACAACAAAAGATAATTACGCTTTTAATATTGGTATATCGGTATTAGAAGATATATTAAACTCTCTGGGCATGGGAAACCTTGATCTGTCAGCCGATGTTAAATCTGGCAAGAATGTATCTATAAGCTACGATAACACAATAACTAAAGAGGTTCCTGTTGGGCTAATACAGAACTATCTGTTTGACTCTGATTTTAACCACCCAAACAGACTATTGTTAAAAAATGCTAACAGAAATAATATATTGGTAATATCAGGTGTACTTCTTGCAAAGACTATAAACGTAGATATTCAGACAAACTCAGATATTGATCCTAACGTTATTGCAAAACTAAATAAGATTGCCAGCGGAAAGCTAAACTTTAACAAAAGCAGTAACAACAACATAAAGATGACATCAAATAGCAACAGTATGTTTCCTGTGGCAATTAAAGCAGACAGGCTTGATTTTGATAAAGGACACTTTAAAAATACCGAGCTTATTACAGACAACAGAAACCTATTTTAATATAAAAAAATATACCCGAAATTCATGCCTTTTATCGCATATGAATTTCGGGTACATCAATGTCTGATATAAACTATTATCTCAACCGTTTTTCACCTTAATCCACCTAAGTAATCTTACACAAAGAGATATTACAATTATACCCAACGTTAATATTACTCCAATCCATTTAAATAGAGTAAAAACAGATCCTCTTATCACCATCCATTCATTTATAGCAGGATATCTGTTAAGTAATAAAAGTGTATTAATATTTTCGGCATAATCAAAAGCTACAGCTACTATAGGTGTAAACCTAAATACAGACGATCTCTTTAACAGAACAACACTCAGTATCAGTATAAACAGAACGCCATAAACAATAGGATAAATCATATCAATAACCGATGTTATATACATGTAAATATCCGCACCACTATCTCCTAAAGTGTAAAAAAGATCATTAACATCTGAATATGAGTAACTAAATCTAGAATCAAGTGTTTTAACAGATTCGCCTACAACAATATTCATCTCTGCCTGATTAACAGGAAACAGATAAAATGAGAACAGACAAAACAGTACTGTAAAAGTTATAATTATCAGATATCTGTATCCTTTAATCATTTTAACTTAACAATAAGCTTATTGAACCCCTCTGTGCTATACACCATCATTTCATCCTCAACAGAGTAGACCAGATATGCATCAATCTCCTTATGTTCAGCGAGAAACAATTTTGCCTTATCAACACCTAAAACCATTAATATAGTAGCATATGCATCAGCATCCATTGCATTATCTGCAATAACAGTTGCACTCAAAAGATTATGCTCTACTGGTTTGCCCAGAACCGGATTAATGGTGTGCGAATACTTTTTACCATCCTTTATATAGAACTTGCGGTAATTACCAGAGGTTGCCAGAGCCCTGTTATGTAGTGTAATAATAGTCTGCATATCAGCACCAGGAGTATTATTATTATCTACAGGCTTGTCAATTCCAACACGCCACTTATTACCATCTGCCTTTACACCTTTAGATTTTATCTCACCTCCAATATCAACAATATAAGCATCTATCTCCTTTATATCAAGCCAGTCGCCAACAATATCAACGCTATAACCTTGTGCTATTGCATTAAAATTAAGCGTTATATTATTATTTGACTTTATAACTCTGTTATCAGTAATCTTAACCTTATCAATACCTATAAATGCTCTTACACTATCTATAGCACTCTCGGTTGGTTCTAAACCATTCTTAAACCCAAATCCCCACAATTCAAACAGCGGTGCTGCCGATACATCTAATAATCCTCCTGACTCGCTATAAAGTTCAACAGAGCGCTTAAAAACCCTGTTAAAAAGAGAATCTGTCTCTACATCCTGATTCCTGTTTACTTTAGATACTATAGACTCTTTATTATAGCCAGACAGAGAGTTATCAAACTCTACAAGCAGTTTCTCTAATCTGTTCTTAGTTCGTCGCGCATAATTATCGTTAATATCAAACAGTGTCCTTAACGTAAGTGGTTTATAAAACTTAACCATATAGGTAGTTCCCTGAGTAAACCCTCTAAGATCAACCATTCTTGTTTGCGAAAACCTCAAATAGAAAAGAGCTGTTATACCAACAATTGCAATCAGAGTAATTATTATTTTCTTCATCTGTCAATATTTTCCTTTTTAACTGTATTTATAGGGTATACACTTTATAATCTGTAGCAACAGAAAAGTATAATATTTTACTTCCCTATAATTTATAGAATAAAAAAAGTGTCCTCAACACTGAGGACACTTCAAATATAGTTAATTAACTTCCAAAATCATCAAACATAATGTTCTCGTCAGGCACTCCAAGATCCCAAAGCATCTTCTGAACTGCATCGTTCATCATCGGAGGTCCACACAAATAGTACTCTATCTCTTCCGGTTCCTCATGTTTGCTCAGATACTCATCATAAATAACCTGATGTATAAATCCTGTTTTTCCTTCCCAGTTATCTTCTGGTTGAGGCTCAGAAAGAGCTATCTCAAAATTAAAATTCGGATTCTCAGACTCTATTCGGTCAAAATGATCCTGATAGAACACCTCTCTGCGAGAACGCGCTCCATACCAGAATGTAGCTTTTCTATCGGTCTTTTGCGTAAGAAACTGATCAAATATATGCGAACGCATTGGAGCCATTCCGGCACCACCACCTATAAACATCATCTCACGTTTAGTATCCTTAATAAAGAACTCACCATAAGGTCCTGAAACAGTAACCTTATCGCCTGGTTTAAGCGAGAATATATACGACGAACAAACTCCAGGATTAACATTCATAAATCCGTTCTTTGCTCTATCCCAAGGTGGAGTTGCAATACGTATATTAAGCATTACAATATTTCCCTCAGCCGGGTGGTTTGCCATTGAGTAAGCTCTATATGTCTCTTCACTGTTCTTCATGCCAAGATCCCACATATTAAACTTATCCCACTCGTCACGATACTCCTCTTCAATCTCAAAATTTTTGAAATCTACATTACACTTAGGAACATCAATCTGAATATATCCTCCTGAACGGAAATCAAGTGTTTCACCCTCCGGAAGTTTTACGACAAACTCCTTAATAAATGTTGCAACGTTGTGGTTCGATACCACTTCGCACTCCCACTTCTTAATACCCATTACCTCTTCAGGTACCTGAACCTTCATGTCCTGACGAACCTTAACCTGACAACCTAAACGCCAGTTATTCTGCTGCTCTTTACGTGTAAAGAATCCTGTTTCGGTAGGAAGAATAGAGCCCCCGCCCTCTTCAACCTGACACTTACACATACCACAGGTTCCTCCACCTCCACAAGCCGAAGGAAGGAAGATACCATTATCAGACATTGTATTAAGCAAGGTTGATCCAGGTTCTACCTCAAGATCTTTCTCCCCGTTAATATTCACTTTTACCTCTCCTGAAGGAGTAAGTTTCTTCTTTGCATACAACAGCATAGACACCAATAGTAGTATAACAAGAAGAAATACACCTACCCCGCTTAATATAACTGTTGTTGAAGATATTGCTATAATCATCTTAATTGAATTTCTTAATTAAACTACAATTTGATACCCATAAAGCTCATAAAAGCTATACCCATAAGACCGGTAACAATAAATGTAATACCTAGTCCGCGTAAAGGTGCAGGAACCTTTGAGTACTTAAGTTTCTCACGTATTGCTGCAATACCAACAATTGCTAAAAACCAACCAATACCAGATCCTAAACCAAACGATGTTGCCTCTGCCAATGAGTTATATTCACGCTCCTGCATAAATAGTGATCCTCCAAGAATAGCACAGTTTACGGCAATAAGCGGAAGGAAAATTCCTAACGATGAGTATAACGATGGTGAGAACTTCTCTACAACCATCTCTACCAACTGCACCATAGATGCAATTACCGCAATAAACATTATAAAGCTAAGAAAGCTAAGATCAACAGTTGCGAAATCTTCGCCTAACCAAGTCATTGCTCCCGGAGCAAGTATATATTTATTAAGAAGATAATCTACAGGAACTGTAATAAATAGTACAAAAATTACAGCTAAACCAAGTCCAACCGATGTCTTTACAGTTTTTGATACTGCCAGGTACGAACACATACCCAAAAAGTATGCAAATACCATATTGTCAACAAAGATGGATTTTACAAAAATATTTACTAAATCTTGCATATCAAATCTCTTTAAACTAGTTAGACTCTATTAAATCTTTATTACGACTACGCTGAACCCAGATAATAATACCCACAACAACAAGTGCCATTGGTGGAAGAATCATAAGTCCGTTATTAAAGTAGCCTAACTCATAAAACGCTTCAGGTACAACCTTAAATCCCCATACGGTACCTGAACCTAATAACTCACGGAAAAAAGCAACAATAACAAGTATTCCGCCATATCCGGCTGCATTACCAATACCATCAAGTAACGAAGGCCATGGCTTGTTTCCAAGTGCAAAAGCCTCTAAACGTCCCATAATTATACAGTTTGTAATAATCAGACCAACAAATACAGAAAGCTGTTTGCTTACATCGTAAACAAATGCTTTTAGTACCTGGTCAACAAGTATTACAAGTGATGCAATAACCACAAGTTGTACAATAATTCTTATTCGCGATGGTATTGTATTACGTAGTAACGATATTATCACATTTGAGAAAGCCATCACAACCATTACTGAGATAGCTAACACAACAGCAGGCTGAAGCTTAACTGTTACCGCAAGTGCCGAACATATACCAAGTACCTGTACAGTAATTGGGTTATTCTCATTAAGCGGATTTGTAAGAAGCTTCAGATTCTTTGATGAAAACAATGGTTCTTTTTCGCTCATCATATCAATTTTTTATTTTCTGTTTTTCGAAAAATATGGTACATAAGCGTTAAGACAATCCTTTATCATGTCCTCAACACCCTTTGACGTAATTGTTCCTCCGGAGATAGCATCAACACCATGAATGTCTGTTGGTGCTGCACCTCCTTTAACAACAGTAATAGAAACAAATTTTTGATTCTCAAGAATCTGCTTTCCTACAAACGGATCTTGAAAAAAGGCTTTATCAATATCAGCTCCTAGTCCCGGAGTCTCTCCCTTATGTGAGAATACTGCACCATAAATTGTATTCATATCCTCATTAAAAGCTATGTTTCCCCAAATTGGGCCCCAAAGACCTTTTCCGCGTACCGGAATAACATACTTAAGACTTCCGTCGTCAAGTTTACAGATATATAACGGAAGATTTCTCTCTCCTAATGGTTTTGCCAACTCCTCTTTAAGCTTAATATCAAAAGCACTCATTCCGCTCTTAATCTCACCTTTTGAGTCAATAACAAGTTGCTCTACCACATACTTAGCAAACTCCTTCTCTACATAGCTGTTTTTATCATTAACCTCGTTAGCTTTAGTAGCAAGTTTAACCGATCTTAGAATATCCTGTTTCTTCTCTATCTCTAAATTCTTTTGCTGAAATGGCTTAAGAAAAATTGCAGCAACAGATAGAATTGTAGCCACTATAACAACCATTGCAGAGGCATAAAGAAATATATATAAATTACTTTGTTTACTCATATCTATACACTATTAGGCTTTAACTTTTGCTCTTTTTAAACGTCTGCTTATACTTCCCTGAACAACATAGTGGTCAATAAGCGGAGCAAATGTATTCATTAACAATATTGCAAGCATCATTCCCTCCGGATAAGCCGGGTTAAATACCCTGATCATTACCGCAAAGAAACCTATCAGGAATCCATATATCCATTTACCTCGCTCTGTTTGAGCTCCCGATACAGGATCTGTAGCCATAAACACTGCACCAAATGCAAAACCTCCTAAAATAAGGTGGTGCCATGCAGGTATCGACATAAACGGATTAACAGCAAATAGTTGAAAAATCCATCCCATTACAAGTCCACCTACTACTGTTGATAACATTATCTTCCAGCTGGCAATACCTGTATATAGTAGTATTATTGCTCCTAATATAATTGCAATAGTAGATGTCTCTCCTATCGATCCCGGAATAAGTCCTACAAACGAATCCCATACTGAATATGCATCTGTTCCCTGAGATATTGCTTTTGCAAGCGGTGTTGCACCAGAGAAAGTATCAACAACTCCCTCGCCTGAACTAAGACCACTAACCCAAACAAAATCTCCCGACATCTTTGACGGATACGCAAAGAAAAGAAATGCACGCGTTATAAGTGCCGGATTCCAGATATTCATTCCTGTACCACCAAAAACCTCTTTACCAATAATTACGGCAAAGGCTGTTGCTACAGCAACCATCCATAAAGGTGTATCAACAGGTACAATAAGCGGAATTAGCATTCCACTAACCAGAAATCCTTCATTAATCTCATGTTTACGAATCTGTGCAAAAGCAAACTCTATACCCAGCCCCACAACATATGAAACTACAACTAACGGAAGTACTCTTATAAGACCATGCAAAAACATGTCCCAGAATCCTACCTCCTGTCCTATCGATAAAAAGTACTGATAACCTACATTGTACATACCGAACAGTAGTGCCGGAACAAGTGCAAGTACAACAATACTCATTGTACGTTTCAGATCAACAGCATCTCTGATATGCGCTCCGGTATTTGTTACCTTATCAGGCACAAACAGGAACGTATCAAATCCTTCATATACCGATTTGAATTTACCAAGCTTCCCTCCCTCTTCAAAGTGGGGCTTGATATTATCCATAAACTTTTTTAAAGCTTTCATCTGTATCTTCAATTTTTTATTTTATGATCATCAGTTAAAATAGGTAACTGATTCTCGTTTACTTATCCTAACTCTTTGATCATTAATTCAAGACCTTCTCTAACTATCTTCTGCGTCTCAATTTTTGAAGTACAAACAAAGTCGCAAAGAGCAAAATCCTCTTCAACAACCTCATAAATACCAAGTTGTTCCATCTTATCAATATCTTCAGCAAGAATGGCCTTTAATAAAAACACAGGATATATATCCATTGGCATAACCTTCTCATACTGACCGCTCATTACAAACGCTCTGTCGCCGCCATTATAATTAGTATCAAGCTTATACTCCTTATTTGGTGTTAACCATGAGAAGAATGTTCTGGACATACTAAACTTTTTAAGTCCCGGCATAGCCCAACCTAAAAACTCAGAGTGCTTACCTTCTGGTATTACAGATAGTAGTCCATCATAATATCCCAGATACCCGTCTCTTGATATCGTAGTTCCGGTAAGTACGTTACCACTTATATAACGTATATCACCTTCGTTTATATTATCTTTTGTTATGCTGCTAACTGATGCTCCTGCAATTATTTTGTAGTAACCGGTCTTTTTAACCTCTGACCCGGCCAAAGCTACAATCTTAGATGCGTCATACACACCGTCGTTAAACAGGCGTCCTATCATTACAACATTCTGTGGGTTAATTGTCCATACAACATCTCCTTTATTAATAGGATCTGTTTTATGAATATGTAAACCAACATTTCCGGCAGGATGCTTTCCCTTAAACGAGTAAATCTTAACATCTTTAAGATTTTTATACACACTGTTTAATGCAGAAGTGGCATCGACACCAATAACTACATTACCCGATGTAAGTTTCTTTAAAACATCAATACCTTTGGTAAACATCTCGCCCTGATCTTTAACAATAAAATCTAAATCAGGAGCCAACGGAGCTGTATCAAACCCTGAGATATAAATATCACGAGGGGTATCAGCCGGATTAGCAATTATTCCGTAAGGACGCTGAATAACAGATGGCCATAAACCACTCTTTAGCAGATGTTGTTTCATCGATTCCGCATCAGTACCCGATACATCAATCTTACCAAAATCTTCGTAATCAACCTGCTCATCGGCCTTAATTACTATCTCCAAAATCCTTCTTCTGTCGCCACGTACAACAGACTCAATCTCACCACTCACAGGCGATGTAAAAATCACATCCGGATTTTTTTTATCAAAAAACAAGGGCGATCCTGCCTTTACCCTATCCCCAACCTTTGCGGTTAGTTTAGGCATAACTCCAACAAAATCGGTAGGCTTTACCGCATACCTCTCTGCCATAGGAGCTCTAAGCAAAATCTTTTCTGCTTTACCCTCAATTTTGATGTCTAAACCACGCTTTATGTTAATAACTTGAGACATACTAAAATTTAGTTTATTTTTCAGTTAGCAAAATTATTCTTTTCTGATGCTTACACAAGCAATTATAAAACATTGTATACAATTATATAGATTTTTGTATACCTAAGCCCCTTTTTTCAAACAATTACTTGCTAAACTGCACCTTAACAATTTTTTAAATGTTATATTTTGTTAATTATTTATCTATCCTTCATAAATTAAAATGTAAAATATACCTTTATAAAACACGAATTTTAACAGATAATGAACATTAACAACGTAAAATTTTTAACCATATTTATTACTCTTATTGTTTTTCAAATAACAATAAAAGCTCAGGCTGTAAACAACTATTACAGAGAAATTGTTTACAAAAAAAACATCAGAACAGTACTTTTTCATCAAAAAGGTAATCAGTTATCTAACCCTAATATAAGATTAAATTCAGAAGAGAGGGTTGTGCTAAGTTTTGACGATCTTAACAACGATCCGATAGACTATTACTACACAATTACACATTGCAATAAAAACTGGCGCGAAAGCAATCTTATGAAATCAGAGTATATATCTGGTTTTAATGAGAACCCAATTACTGAGTACGACTACTCTTTTAATACCCTTGTACCATACGTACACTACTCACTTGAGCTGCCTAATGATGATATAAACATTACCAAATCGGGCAACTATGTTGTGCGTATATATTCAGATAGCTCATTAGAGGATATTGTACTATGCAAAAGGTTCACTATTTATGAACCGCAAACAACAATTGAGTACAGATATAAAAGACCGCTTGGCGGAAACAACTACCAAACAGCACAGGAACTAAATCTTGAGATAAATACCAGAATGATGGATATTAACGATCCGTATTCTCAGATATATGTTACTGTATTGCAAAATAACGATTGGAACACAGCCAGAATGTATAACAGACCAGATCAGGTTAGGGATAATGTTATAATATATAATGATCACGACAGTATGGTATTTAAAGGCGGAAATGAGTTCAGATATCTTGATATAAAAAATGAGAAGTATCAGTCTGAGAGGATAAAGCGTATTGGCATGTTTAACGATTACTATATTGCCGATCTGCATCCTGATAAAGATCTGTTGTTTGAACCATACTTTTATCACAGAGATATAAACGGAAAATATCTTGTAAAAAGAGATCTTTCGCCTAATAGTAATCTTGAGGCAGACTACATGTTTGTACATTTTACACTTGATTATGACAGACGAATTGTTCTGGGTAAACCTTATTTATATGGAGCGCTCACTGACTGGGAGTGTACCGGAAAAAATATGCTTACATGGAATGAGGATAACAGAAATTATGAGATAACTCTGATGTTAAAACAGGGATACTACAACTATAAATATGTTATAAAACTGCCGGATGGTAAGATAAAGCATAATATCTTCTCAGGAACTCATTTTGATACACAGAATATATACAATGTGTATGTTTACTATAACGACCCGATTTACAGATACGATCGTTTAGTATCAACACGCACTATAAATACGAAAGAGTAATCAACAAAAATTAAAATTTGATAAAAATTACAAAATGTGATTAAAATCATATATTAGCACAACTGAAAATATAATTTTGTATACAAATTTTAAAACCTTAATAAACACAAAAATGGCAAAAGGATTCTATAATGTTCCGGTGGCTAAAAACGAGCCAATAAACAGCTACGCGCCGGGCACACCAGAGAGAGCAGAGCTTAAGAAAGCAATTGAAGAAGCACGTTCAAAAGAGATTGAGGTACCAATGTATATTGGTGGTGAAGAGGTAAAGACCGGAAATATGGGTCGTATGTTCCCTCCACACGATATTAACCACACACTTGGTCATTTCCACAGAGGAGATGCATCGCATGTAAAGATGGCTATTGATGCTGCTCTTGCTGCAAAAGAGAAGTGGGCTAACCTTTCGTGGGAGCACAGAGCTTCTATCTTCTTAAAAGCTGCTGATCTTATAGCTGGTCCGTACAGAGCTAAAATAAACGCTGCAACAATGTTGGCACAAAGTAAGAATGCATTTCAGGCAGAGATTGACTCAGCTTGTGAGCTTGCAGACTTCCTTAGATTCAACGTTAACTATATGACAGAGATTTACAAACAACAGCCAGAGTCGTCTGATGGTGTTTGGAACAGAGTAGAGCAACGTCCGTTAGAGGGATTTGTTTTTGCACTTACTCCGTTTAACTTTACTGCTATTGCCGGTAACCTTCCTTCAGCACCTGCTATGATGGGTAATGTTGTTGTCTGGAAACCTGCAAATACTCAGGTTTACTCAGCTAAGGTTGTTATGGAGGTATTTAAGGCTGCAGGAGTTCCTGACGGAGTTATAAACCTTATGTATGTTTCTGGTCCGGTTGCAGGTGAGGTTATCTTCTCTCATCCTGAGTTTGCTGGTATTCACTTTACTGGTTCAACAGGTGTATTCCAGAATATCTGGAAAACTATTGGTGAGAATATCCACAACTACAAGTCGTACCCAAGAATTGTTGGTGAGACTGGTGGAAAAGACTTTATCATGGTTCACCCATCGGCTGATGTACAGACTGTTGTTACAGCAATATCGAGAGGTGCATTTGAGTATCAGGGACAGAAGTGTTCTGCTGCTTCAAGAGCGTATATACCTAAGAGCATGTGGGCAGCTGTTAAAGAGGGTGTTAAGAAAGATGTTGAATCATTCAAGATTGGTGGTACAGAGGATTTCGGAAACTTCTTTAACGCAGTTATCGACGAGGCTTCATTCAACAAACTTGCTGAGGCAATTGATAATGCTAAGAAAGATAAGGATGCTGAGATTGTAATTGGTGGTACTTACGATAAGTCTATAGGATACTTTATACATCCAACAGTAATTGAAGCTAAAGATCCACAATACATAACAATGGTTGAGGAGCTTTTTGGACCGGTTATTACAATTTATGTATACGACGATGAGAAGTTTGAAGAGACTATGGAGATACTTGATAATACATCAATTTATGCTCTTACAGGATCTATTATATCTGAAGATCGTTATGCTATTGAGAGAGCTACAAAACGTTTGTCAAATGCAGCAGGTAACTTCTACATTAACGACAAACCAACAGGAGCTGTTGTTGGTCAGCAACCATTTGGTGGTGCAAGAGGATCAGGAACTAACGATAAGGCAGGATCTATGATCAACCTTCTTCGTTGGGTATCGCCTCGTACTATTAAAGAGACATTTGTTCCGCCAACAGATTACCGTTACCCATTTCTTGACAAAGAGTAACAATTAATTTATAATAAACATAAAAAGGCTATCTGGAACAGGTAGCCTTTTTTGTTGTTGTATATAAAATACAGAAAAAAATTAGCCTTGCAAGCTACGATATATCAACCAAAAAGGATAATTGATCATCATAGCCTATTATGCCGAAAAAAATTAAAAAAATTGGCAATCCTGAGGTTAGTAAGCTACTAAAAATTAGAAAATCGATTCTCTTATGGTTAAGATCTGATAAAAAATTAATTTAATAGGTCATATTTAGATACGAAACCAGAAGAAATTAAAAAGACTGATCATATTTAAGTACGAAGCTGGAAAAAATTAAAAAGATTGATCATATTCAAGTACGAAGCTGAAAAAAATTAAAAAGATTGATCATCCTAGGCTAGGAACCTAAAAAAAGATAATAAGACAGGCCATATTGAGGTTAAGAGACCGGAAAAAATTAACAAACCTGACCATATTCACCTAATATGCCAAGCCGAGAACGGTAAAAGCACCAAACTAAGCTTAATACAACCAAAAAACTTTTGGAGATGGTGTGAATTAGGGTTAATGTGGTATACTACTAATCGAGTAGGTAAGGGAATTACCTCCCCGCCCTCTCACACCACCGTACGTACTCTCGTATACGGCGGTTTCAGATTAATTTTGCAACAGAATATAATTTCCCGATCCATAACTCAGTTGCCCTACATCTATTAGCCTTATATCAAGTTTCTGTTTGTTAAAACTTTGACTTTACTAATGGCTTCTTTCAGATTTGCAGTCGCCCGCAACACCCTTGCCAATCGCTAATGTTTCCTATCAACTCGGCACATACGGACACTTTCACTCCGCTAGCTTAACACCATGCCCGACATACTAAAAACCCCACCCATCTTTTGATGATGGGTGGGTGGTTTACATCCAATTAACTATCAATATAAATTTGATTTACATCAAAACTATTTCATAATAACAAATTAAAAGAGTATTACAAGGCTATTATTTATTGTTCTGTTCTAACCACAATTTGCGAATTACATCATATATATAACCATCTTCTTGACTAGCTATATGAGCAATATATTCGAAATTAATCTCAGAATATTTTTGTATTTTCTTAAAATTTTTTTCTTCAAAATACTTATCATCATAAGTATATTCAGGTAACTCGTGCTCCCCAAATGCAAACTGTAGTTGATAACAAAATAATTCATCTTCTAATCCAGATTCAGTAACAGGTTCCAACCACCTATAAGAACTAAAAACCAATCCTTTATCACTTTTCATTGACTGGTATATATGTCCTATTTCATGTACAAATATATCATAACTTGATCCTTGTATCACAATCGTACCTCTACTATAACGTACACCATTTTTCACCCCATCCTTTGTCTGCTGAAGTTTAAATTTATGCTTCGTCCCATATGACATCCATACAATAAACCTTCCAATTATTACCAATTTTTCAATCATTGCTCTAACATCATTAATCTTATTTTTTAATTCTTCCAACCTTTTAGCCTTCATGTCATCCCCTTCATTTCTGACTTCACTTTTCAATTCTTCTAAAGTTGCTCGAAGACTAACTATTCTTTTTGTTACAGCAAGCACTAATCGATCTCCATCATCTGGATCTTCCCATTCCATACCGTCAGGATCTATATAATTCATAGGATTATTAGCACAATAGTTATATGGTGAGATCCCATAATACTTCTCCATTAATGGATCAAGATTAAACCATCTTCCTAACACAGGGTTGTACTGTCGGGCATGGAAATCGTATACCTGAGTATTGTTCTGCCACTCTTTGCCACCGTATTGATATGGCTGGTCTGCATCGGCTTTGTTGCCATTTGCCATTGTTAATCCAAACGGGTAGTAGTCGGTTGTTTGTAACAGTGCCAGATTACCACTCTCATCAGAACCTATTGTGGCACGTACGTTACCAAGGTGATCAGATATGAAATATTCGTAACTGAATTTATTATCATTTACAACTACTCTTCCTCCTTGTGGGTGTGCAAAGTATTTAAGGTCTAACTTGTTTGTTGATTGATCTGTCTCATATATAAATCCACCTTCGTAACGTGTATATATACTCTTCATTGTATAAGGGTCGTAAACAACACGGGTAAGTTTTACCCCCTCTGCGGTATATACGTACGATATCTCCTTCCCATTAAACAGTACCACACGTATTGGCAGGTTCTGATCATTATACTCTATGCTGTATACCTCACGTGAACTATCTGCTATCAGGTTTCCAAGATCGTCGTACCAGAATTTACCTTCCGGTTTTCCGAAACCATACTGATCTTTAAAACTGTTTGTGCTGGCATCGGTAACAGAGTATAACCTATTACCCTTTGTTCCATCCTCAGCTACATAATTATAGGTAAGATCATCTATTAAAGCACCGTTGGCACCTCCGTTACGCTGCATACGGGTTATATTGCCCATATTATCGTACTCAGCACTCATATTAAAACGCCCTACATCCTCATTAAGATTATCGCCTGCCGCATATTTTGCTGTTCTAAGGCGGTAGTTATCGTCGTATTCAAAAGCATAAGCCTGCTTTTTACCTTCGCCACTGCGCCACTCTACCGATGATATAAAACCATTATATAACGATGTTGCTGTAACTTCACTATTAATCAACTGTTTGTTGTAGTTTATATGCATAGCAAAAACATCGTTGCTGTTTTTATCATCTACACTGTTTACATCTGTAAGTTGTCCGCGGATATTATAAGCATAATCAACAGTCTGCAAGAAATTACCATCTGCCTTTTTATGCAGATTCTTTGTTCTCATTTGCCCCATTGCGTTGTACTCATATGTAGCCATAGTAACACGTCCGTTAGCATCGCCGTTTATCTGCTGATCAACACTTAACAGACGTCCCGTTCTGTCATACGCATGATACTGTCTTATCTCCATCTCATTAAACCCGCCACTCTTAAGTTTGCGGTTATACAGAGATAAGCTCTCTTTTGCTCTACCCACAAAATCGTACTTAATATAGGTACGGTTCAGGATATTTTTGTTAAATATACTGGTAGATACTGTTGATATCAGTTGTCCTTTATCATCATAATATAACGCAGATTTACTGTACGATCCGCTTGTAAAACCACCATCTATTCTCACCTTTTTTCCTGTTATTCTACCTTTTGCTTTAACCTGCGCATGATCAAAGCCCTCTACTGCAACAAAAGCCATTTCAGGCATCCAGTATCTGTCATAGTAGTTATATATATCAACCTGAATACTCTCTACCTGATTGCTATAATTCTCTTTAGACGGAAAGGCATTATTACTATAGCTTAGTTGCTCCTGTTCAACCGAACCCGGAGGTGCAGTAACAATAACCTCCTCAAATAGTGGCGTATCGTCATTTAACATTATATCTTGTAAAACAGCTCTGCTCTGTTCTCCACGGGTTTTAAACGTACCGGTAATTATAATGCGCCCATACTTATCGTACTTTATAAACGACCATTTTCCGGCATTTTTCAGTCTTATATTACGTGTTAATACAATACGATCAAGTCTGTCATAAACATACTCTACAGAACCTTTTACACCAGGTAAAAACTTCTCTGCAATACCAGGTATACCATCAACATACTTATTTGTATATACATACTCCTTTACTATGTTGTTTGTCTGTTCTAATCTAAATCCTGCTCCGTGTGCTTTAATAGCCTGAACCGCCGCCGAAGGAATATTGTGTACCAAACGACCAAGGTAGTCATATACATACCAGTTCTCTACATTACCACTCTTTGTCAGTACAGTTTGTCCCATACTATTTGTTACCGTAGTGGTCTGTTTGCCATTTTCATCAATGATTTCTATTCCAATATGTGTTCCTTGATCATAATAGCCACTAAAAACCCATGTATCACCATCCAATCTCCATTCTGGTACCTGATCTGCCACATTAAATGATAAACCGGACTCTTTATTATGACCTGCCATATCTGCACCAACTTTTGTTGTTGTTAACACTCGTTGCATTGGTGCATTATCTACCGTTACAGTACTCCATGGTTGAGCATCATCTGTAACATCGTCATTAGGGTTGTTATAGAAGTTTCTCTGTACTTCTTGTACATTATTAATGTACGCGCCATTAGTATTTGCAGCAAAACTAAGTAAATTACGCTTTGTTGTGCTTCCCGGATTAAACTCATTAAATGATACAATATCTCTGCCATCTGGCGTAGCATTCAACAAATGGCTCTGTTCAATATTACCAAAGTTATCGTAATAGTCTATACTAATAATTGCATTATCTGAGGTTACACCAAGGTCCTGAACATATTTTACAGGCTTTATTGCAATAAACTTTGTTTCTGCAAGTTTATTGTCAGACACTAATCCTTGTTTACTCTTTTTAAGCAACGATACCTTTACTTTTTTCCCCTTTCCTATCCTAAATCCGGGCTTTAAGGTTATCTTCTCATAAGCATTTATCTCACAATTTATATTAACAGGTGTCTTTATCTCTATTCTATCTTTATATCTCTCTTTCTGAGCATTTACCCTATAACAAAACAGTAAAAGCACAGGTATTATTAATAATAGTTTTCGCATATTGAATTATTTAACAGGGTTAGGCAACTCATCAGACTGATATTTTACAACAAACTTATATGTATATTTTGCCGTTGAAAGATCTGGTTTATCCGGCATGTTTGGTGTATCTAGCTTATCATAAACCCATACATATAATATATAGTTACCCTCTCCCTCTATTTTCTGCAAAATTTTAGCTTTCTTGTTATATGAATTAAACTCTTGAGTTCTATATTCAGGTTTTGATACATCACAATCTAATGATGGCGATTCACACTTTACCAGTGCTGTTTTTACCACATATCTACCACTACCATGTGCAAGCGGATATTCATTCATAAGAATCATATATCCGTAATGTGCAAAACGACATGATACAAAATATGGGTAATTCTTTTGCAATGATTCTTTGTAATAGCTCCCTTCACCATTTGGTTGAATTATATATTTAAATAATCCTACGGTCTCTACAAATTCCCTTTTTGTAACAGAGTAGCGTCTCTTCTCAGATGCTATTAACTTTTCGCCCTCTTTCATATAAAACATTACCTCTTTCTCTCCTACACTATTAAAATAGAAATCTTTAGAATAAAGAGTTCCGTTGCAATATGCAAACTGGTTAGGTTTTAACTTAATAATATTGCTTAATAATACCGGATATATATTATTGTCAATAGTAAACTCAGCTTCTGATGAGTTGTTCCATGTATTATACAGAGGAATATTTTTTCCGTGTATTGTTGATTTGGTATGCGATACTATATTCATATTATTATCATAAATGGTAGCCACATTTCCAAGGATATTATAGTCATAATATGTAAAGTTTCCAGTTACATCAGCCTCCTTAACCTTTCTGCTATCAGAGTTATAATAGAAACAATTTATTAATCCATCGGAATCAACAAAAGGGTATTCTCCGTTAATTAATTCTTGCCTTTTCTGATAAATTACCGGATACTTAACTCCTTTAGCCTTTGCAATTACATTCTGACGATCATCATACAGGTATGATGAAATCAATCCATCTTCGCCAATAGATTCTTTAACAGATCCATAATTATTATACATAAAAGACGCCACTTTCTTAAGATTAGAATAGTCGTATATAAAATGATTGTTTTTATCTACATGTGATTTTACATAACTATTACCTGTCCATAAGATAGGTCCTCTTAATACATATGTTTTATCTATTACCACTGAGTTACTTGCTTCAATGGTTTTTAACCTATGCAACTTTGCCTCAAGTAATATTGAATCCTGATTTGGATATACAACATATGATATTTTTTCAATCGGGGTAAACAGATTATTACGAGTCTGTAACTCCAGTATTTCCTTAGCTTCTATATTTGTTGCATATGAATACAGTATATTATAGTATGGCTGCTTAGAGTCAGGAATTAACAACTGCATATCAGTATCCCATGTTCTGTTTTCTGCATTAAACATATCACTACTCTGCATTGCAAACAGTTTTTTATCTAACTGCTTTTTAGCTTTTTTATAACCACTATTATCTCCACCACTATAACTTCCTGAATAATACGTCTCCTCTACCTTCCTTGTACCGTCAGGCAATAGTACACTCTTTCTGAAAGGTAAGTGATATCCATCTTTCAGATAGTCAAAAACAGTTGTTGAAGCAATACTGTTTGAGTTATTCACAACCTCATCTTTCATTGTTTTTAAAGAGTATTCAGATGCTATATTATCGTAAAATGCAATTGACGATACAGTACCAAATGTTCCTCCAACAATATTTCCTTCCAAATCCATAAGCTCTGATTCTGCCCAGTTAGCATTAAAACGTTTTCTAAAACCAATACATCTGTGATCTTTTACAGTTCTGGTATAGGTCATTGTAGATCTCGCTTCAACACTCCCTGCTGATTTAATTTTTTCATTAGTGTATAAACTACTATAATAATCACCTCCTCGATGAATCACCCCTGAACCATAGTTTATTGATGATAAATAAATTGACACAGTTTCTTCTGAATTACCAAACTTATTTTGTTTATTATACTCAGGAGTCTGAACAGGATGTGTTATATAGTTAAACTCCTCACTTCCTTTTCCTGGTTTAGATACTGTTACAGTACTATACTGTACAGGTCTTATTCCTTCTGAATGTAGCCCATTATGGTACGTACCATAATGAAAATAGTTATCACCTGTAAATGGATAGTTCAATATTTTCTCTCCAACATAAGGGTATGATATCAGTTCACCAGAGGTTTCGTTACTACCCTTTTTAAGATATTTGTACTCTATTTTTTGCTCCTTATTTGGTTCCGATTTATTGTAATAATGCTGAGATTTTATACGAACTCCACCACCTGTAATCACATTACCTTTATACATAAATTGATTAGGTTCAAATACATATTTCTGTATATTTCCGGATAATTTATCCTCAATCTTATATAACATTCGTCCGGTAATTCTGTTATCATCAGTTAACATATATGGCCCGTTACAAACAATACTTGTATAATCAAGAGGGTCTAGTAATCTTCCGTTAAGTGATGCTTTTGATAAAACATCTTTACTTATGTTTATTGAAGGGTATCCCCATAAATCTTCACCAATAATCTGACTGTTTATAGGTACTCCATCAAAATTGAAATCACTATAATCAAAACCAAATGCTTTAAGAACAATTCTTGTGTCTTTATGTAGCTTTTCATTAATTACACTATCTAACAAAAGTGTATTCCCTGCGTGATCCATACGCTCTTTGTATACAAACCTATGCCCTGAATGTAACCCTCTGTCATAAGTAGAAATAGATTTCAGCGTTGCACCAGCACTGTTCTGAACCTCATAATCTGTCCAGTTATATACATGTGGAGGCAGGTTTTTAAGCTTATAGTAATCTTCATTCATATCATTATAAGTAAATACAGAGTAGCTACCATACGATGATACAACTAGTGGCAATACATAAGACGTATATTTACACTTATACTCGTGGTCTACAGTAACAGGTATTCCATCCTGATTTGAATACCTGTATTTATCCATCTTAATATTATATTCACTTTCAATCTTCACATACCTTATCTCTGTTTTTGCGGCATCATTACTATGAGACTTAATAGTATTAAGCATCCAACCAGTTTTACAAACGGTATTACTCCCCCCTGATATATTAGATATATCAACGGTTTCTCCTACTCTAAATACATATATATCTCCTCCTGGAGGGATTATTCTTATTTCATCTAAACGGTTACCAATTGCTCCTTTTGCAATCTCTATTCTAATGTTACTTGCAGGTATTGTATGCCCTGTACTATCACTATCAACAACAAATTTACCCATGAAATCTTTTGTGTAGAAATAGAACATATCCTGCTCCGTATCGTATGTTTCAGAGTCTATACTCTTAAGGTCATTTTCTCCAATATTTGAGATCTTTTCTGACGTATAATTTTTTTTACAATCAATATACCCCTTGTCTTTCAACTCATCAGGAAGCCCTTTAACAACGCGGGTTACCACTCCTCCAACATCAAGAAACCAACCTAATCCTACATAAGATGGTTGTTCGTTTACCATTATACCAGTAGCATTGTACCTTAAGCTAGTACCATTACTTAGTCCTACAGAAATATCTGGTATTCCTGAAGATAACTCTGGTCTGTTTTCTATATATTTTATATATGGTATAAGATATTTTGATGGATATATTCTATCCAATTTTTTTGTCACCTCAAATTTCCTTCTCATGCCTGTCTGAGAGTACGTGAACATACAAATACAGGACATTAGACAGAAAAGAGCCAATATTTTCTTTATCATTATTCTCTTTTTAATATTACAAATTACTTAATAGCCTCAATAGCTTTTTCAAGCTCATTTATTCTCTTCATCATAGCCTCTTTCTCTTTGTTCTGCTGTATCATATACAGAGTTAGCTCCTCTACTTTCTGCAGAAGCTTTGCATTCATCTCGGCTACATTAATACCATTCTCTTTTACCTCTTGCTCTGATGGTACATCTGGCAGGTGGTTATTCTCTGTAATAAAGCTCTCTACTTCTGATAGTGGCATTAATCTGTAGTTCTTTGCAAATACAAAGTCAGCCCATGTTTCTGTACTTACAACAATCTCTCTTGCTCCTATTGTTCCATTAACAGCAAGTTTGTAGCCGTTGGTGTTTGTGGTTCCAATGCCAACTGTTCCGTTTGCTTTAACACGCATTACCTCATTCTTTGATGCCTTAAATATTATATCTGCCGGATTAGCCTGATTAGATGGAAATGTTATAAGCTCCATACAGTGTGCATCTTTTGTTGCATTCTTTGAGTTCAGTCTTATGTATGATGAGTTCAGACCATTATAAAAAGCTAAACCAGCATATGCATTTGGGCTATTACCAGTATTGTCGTTTCTTAAAGAGAGACTGGTTCCTTCTGCCTGATCCTTATATATAGATACAAACTCATATGGACTAGATGTTCCAATACCTATTTTACCATTTGCTAAAGTAGAAAATATGGTACCAGATAATGCCGACTCTACCTGCAGTAGTTTCTGCGATCTTAACTGATCTGCTCTGGTATCCTTAAACAAGAACAGAGGAGCACCGCTAGTATACATATTTGTTTTTACCTGAAAAAACACTTCCTCTTCTGGATCACATGCATAAGTAAATGCTGCATTTCTGTTCTGATATGTTCCGTCAACTTGAAAACGGGCAAGAGGGTTTATTGTACCAATACCTACATTACCTGTGTTGGTTATAGTTAAACGTGGTTCTCTTGATGTAAACAGCTTAATTCCTCCGTGAGATGACAGAAAATAGGTGGGTGCCCCAATATTAGAACTATCATAATACCACCCTAATGAATAGTTTCCAACCTGTTTACCATCATAAGTAAAATTGTCAGTTGTAGTTCCATACCCTAAGGCTGCTTTATTAAACTGTACCTGCGCTTTAGAAAACAAAAAACTACTTACCATAAGTGTTAGAAATAATACTTTTTTCATAACAATAAAATTTTTTAGTGAAAAATAAGTTTAAGTATTCACCTCTGAACACCCTGAACACATGTTATAAATAGGTTGGATTACAATAAAGGAATTGCACAACAAACCTGTTGCTATAATAGTATTAGGGGTTCTGAAATGTGATTGCAAAGAAAGTTATTACACTTTTATTGCACAATATATAAACGTTATTTTTTTTAGAAATTATATCTTATTTATATACCAAATCTTAAAAAAGACAATACCCTAGCTGTACTGCTCATCTAAATAGCAACTTACATATACTAATAATATTATTTATAACTGAAATTATAAGCAATGATACCAATAGTGTCCTAAACAATAAAGGATATGAAAAGAAAATTAAGCAACTCAAAGATAATTTGAGTTGCACAACAAAAAATATCTTCTCACATGTCAAAGATAGCTATGAAGTCTGGCTTCAAGTGTTGTGACGTAGCGCGCTACGTCACAACATTTGAGATAATCACTATTAGTTATATTGTCTGTATTCTATTATACAATATAGTCTTAGCATATAATAGATAAAACCAGTCTTCTCTTACAACTCTATACCATAGTAAAGATTCTTATTGGTAGTTGAGCCGTTTTTAATTAAGTAGATTTTTCAACTCTTTTTACAAGGTGTTTAGCCTAAAAACTCTTTAAAGGAATATGTAACCAAAAAACTTTTGGAGATGGTGTGTATTAGGGTAATGTGATGACCTAATATAAAAACCCCACCCATCTGGATGAGAATGGGTGAGTGGTTTAACATATATTCTATAAAATTTACTTAGTAAACAACCTAAAACACCATGGGGTTGTATTTTTATGCGTAGTTGTATCAAGTATAAATGAATATACTCTTTCACTATAACTTTTCTTAATATAAATATTAACACTGTTTTTTTTCTTTACTATAGAGTCGTGAATATGTAAAATATCTTCTAAAAGATATTTATCTGAGGAATCAGAAACTGTACCTAAACGATATTTTTTTCCTTTCACTGTCTGAAAGTACTTCACATAAGGACTCCCCCTATATGCAACTCCTTTAGGAGAATAGAAGCTACTAATTTTATCACATAAAACATGTTCATTCTTAATATCAGGATACTCTTCACTAATTTTAACATATTTCATTTGCATTAGATTAATAATAAGTAACCCAACTATCACAAAAACAATAAACATTATAGCCAAGTCTCTAAAAAAATGTAGTATAACTTTTATTGGTTGTTCTTCTTCTTCTATATTCATTTACTATAAAGTTTTTAACTTGACACACTTTCAACTAATATTGGTGATGCTTTTATTATCGAATACATCTGAATAAAAATAAAATTCAAAGCCCAATTTAGTACTTCCCCATCCGTAGTTACCATATGTATATTCGTTTTCTGAATCTATATTTGTTTCCTTTAAAATATCAGTTTTAACATTAACCAGATTCCACTTCTCTGATATTTTAGAGTCTAAAACAACTACCGTATACTTATCATCATACAAATATTCAAAGATGGTATCATTTGTTAATGACACTATGACTTCTGAAGAGAGGTTATTTAAAACAGTATCTTTAAACAAATTAGTATACCTATGTGGTGGATCCATCTCTATTATCGGAAAGCTGCAACTATACAGCAGTGATGATAATAGTATTAAAACTGGTATTGCCATTTAAGATACAAGTTGAATATTGTCAATTCTATCAACTCCTGTTTCTGTAATATTGCTCAATACATCAATATTTAAGTACCAGTTTAAAATCATGAAAAGTGTAAATAGATTTGTAATATTAATCATTGACATATAAAAAAGGGCATTAAACTTTCATGACACATTCTTTTTATATTATAAATCCAAGAAATCCACAATAAATAATATATATTTCTCATTCAATTATATTTCATTCTTTTATATAAAAAAAGCTTTTAAGCTTAATTCAATATCATACTTATGACAAAAAAAAGAGGCTGCCTCACAACCTCTTTTTTTATCATTCAAATTTGAGAAACTTACTATTTGCAAAGATTTTTCATTATTGAGAAAGCCTCTTCTACATCTTCTTCCTGTACAATAATTGTAACCTCTTGTCCTGTTGAAATAATCTCAACAACATTTATTCCCTGATCGGCTACTCGTTTAAACATGAAATAGTACAGACCGGGTGTTGTTAGATTGTTCTTAGGGAGTTTTACAGTTACTGAAGCCAAATGCGATGTGGTTGAAACAAGGTTTTCATTCTCAAACACCTCTTTTACATCATCTTCAAGCACACTACTAAGTACTAAAGTGGTCTCTGTTACACCGTGACAAACTGTAAAGAAAAAATTGCCTTTCTTACTTACGCGGTTTAATAAAGTTCTTCTGCTCTCAACTAAAGATGATGAGTTTGAGAATGTAAAATCTGTAAGGTTTGATCTTACTGTGATATCGCCTATATTCTCAATTACAAAACTTATCTTTTTACTAATCTTCTCGCCCAGAGTTATAGGTAATCTGTTAAGTGCCATTACAACAGCCCCTAATTTTACCTCTTTCTTTAACTCTCTCTCTATTTCCGGAAGAAATTTTCTGGCCAGTGCGGAGACATTGATAAGCCCCTCTACAAGCGCTTCCTCAATAAAGGGGGTTCTTTTGACAAGTTTCTCAACAACTTCAGGAATTGTCCTCATAATGTTATTTTTACAACAGTGTATTGAAAATTTGAACTAATTACTTAAATATTTTCTGCAAAGTAGCAAAAAACATAGTTTTGCACAACAATATAGAAAAATAATAGCCAATTCAGAAAACAATGGCTAATAAAGAGCATAAGCTTGTTATTTTTAAAACAATAATTCTTAAACTGTGTTAAATTTAATGACATTATCTAACGTAAATACAGTCAATTTCAATAGAATTGATAAATATATACTTATCGAATATATTTATGGTATAGTATTTTACGTAACATGTTTTACATACAATCTTTTCTATATGCACTATATTGGGCGATGGTATAAACAGTGATGACATAACAGTTTGTTAAAGCAATAACAAAACATACACTTAAACGTACACTCTGTTCTGAGCGTACGATACAATTGTTACAAAATATAATTTGAAACACTATTACTTTTTAACGAATTAAATTTTATAGGTTATGCGTTTACCTGTTAATTATAATAGATTAGAGACTCCTTATTATTTTTATGATATCGAGCTTCTTAATGAAACTATTGAAGCAGCACTTAGTGCTTGTAACAACAACAATTTCAGAATTCATTATGCCATGAAAGCTAATGCAAATTCGCAGATTCTAGAGACAATAAACAGATACAATATTGGTATTGATTGTGTAAGCGGTAATGAGCTTAAAAAAGCTTTAGAGTGTGGTTTTAACAGCTCTGATATTGTGTTTGCCGGCGTTGGAAAAAGCGACAAAGAGATTCAACTTGCTATAAACAGTGGTATTCATGCCATAAATGTTGAATCAGAAGAGGAGCTGGAAGTAGTAAATACAATATCAGGAGAGATGAATAGAGTAACAGATATTGCTCTTAGGGTTAATCCGGATATTGATGCAGGAACACACAAACATATTACTACCGGAACAGATCATAACAAGTTCGGAATAAGTATACCAGATATTATAAGAATTAATGAGGAATCGGATAAGCTGAAGAATATAAATATTATTGGATTGCATTTTCATATTGGTTCGCAAATTAATGGTATGGATACATTTATTAAACTATGCAGTACTATTAATAGTGTTCAGAATGATCTATTAAACAGAGGTATTGTTTTTAATCATCTTAATGTTGGAGGAGGTTTAGGTATAGACTATGATAACCCGGACAAAACACCTATTGTTAATTTCAACGATTATTTTGATGTGTTCAGCAGTCATCTTAAGTATCCGCATAAGCAGATTGTGCATTTTGAGCTGGGACGATCTATAACAGGACAGTGCGGGTCTTTAATTACAAAGGTTTTGTATACAAAAAATACAAGCCGAAAGCGTTTTGCTATTGTTGATGCCGGTATGACAGATCTTATAAGACCTGCGCTCTATAATGCTTATCATAAAATTGAAAATCTAACATCATCGGCTATCAAACTCAGGTACGATGTTGTAGGTCCTATTTGCGAAAGTTCTGACTGTTTTGGTAAGGATGCTATAATACCTGAGACAAAAAGAGGTGATATACTATGTATCAGATCAGTTGGTGCATATGGTCAGGTTATGGCTTCGCAGTATAATCTCAGAGAGCCTGCTATGGCATATTACTCTGACATGATAGAGACTATTAATCACAAATAATTGTCTCATCCTAAAAAAGGGTTGTGGTACTATATACTCAACCCTTTTTTATATTGTTACTTTAGTTAAAAGTAAATTCGTGATTTTTTTAAGTAACCATATTGCTTAAACATCAGTTTTTTCTATCTATAATTTCAAGTAATTCGTTCTATTAAACTATCTATTTTTCCCTGAGTAATTGTCTCTGTTTTATTCTGTCCGATAAGTTCATGTGTAACCTTTTTTGATGATATACAGCCATACAGTAGTATAAATAGTGCTGACAGTAAAATTATTCTTCTCGTCATAATGTTTAATCTCGCTTATTTCTTTACTAGTGTTGTAATAAATATTACCGGTACATATTTAATTAACAACTTTAAAGACGAACGAAATTGTGGATTATTACATCTGTTAACATTTTTTCACTAAAAAGACATATCCCATATTATCTATCTTTATACAGCACACACTTTTACAATTTATCATAACATCAAAAAATATTATAAAAAAAGGGAGCTTTAACAAACTCCCTTTTCAATTTTATTTTTGTTTTACGAGAACTAGTTCCTTATGTCTGGTCCATATTGTACTTTCTGTAGCACCAGATTTCACGTAACAAAATGCTAATTTATCAAAACGTATTAGTACGTCTCCTGAAATCGAAGGTTCAATATCCACAATATGTTCTGTATCCCCATCATATTTGGCAATATAGCAATCATAACTTTCATCTTTAATAGTATAACCTTTGGTTAACCAAGAGCGCTTCTCAATTATCAACTTTTGATTAGCAATATCAACTTTCGCATTTAATGCGATATCATCCTTTGTACCTTGTTTGTAATGAAGTCCATAAATATTAATTCCTCCATTTCCATCAGAAGATATATTCACTACTATAGGATCTTCCCTATAATATTTCCCTGTAAGATGATACTTTCCAATAAGATTATTAATATCCGTAACTGGCTTTGCTTTAAGCTTCACATATACAGAATTATTTTCTATCAAATATTTTTTAGGTCGTTTTGAGATATACAGCTCTAATGATTTTTCGGTATTACCTGCCAAAGATTTACAAGTTAATGTAAAATTTTTCTCTGTTTCACCTGCTTTGAACTGTATATATCCACCATTTGAAATAGATATATCATCTCCAGTCTCTTTACTATTGTTCCAATCATAAGATACTTTTATCTCTATATCCTCTTCTGGAGCATTAGACAATTTGACAGGAATATTAATTGACTCGCCTGTTCCAATAGCATAATCGCCTTTTTTAATTGCCACAAGATTTTCATCATCAACAAGTTTAAGTGTATAAACAGCTTCTGTTATTTTATAATCTTTTGATGTACTAGTCAGAGTTATCTTAACTATTCTATCACCATCAAATGTAGAGTTTATATAACAAACTATTGGTATATATTGTACTCCGGATGTAGCAAAAAAGAGTTCCCTAAAATCGATCATTTTAAAGTCTTCATCTTCTTCACAACCAATACACTCTATTGTAAATTTGACACTTACAACTTCATTTTTATTCATTTCAGCTACCACAGGTATATTAAATGAATTACCCTCTTTCACAAATCCACTAGATTCACTAAAACCTATACTTCCACTCTTTTCATCACTCTTTTTACAAGAAATTACTACAGAAATCAATAACATTGCAGACAGCAATGACACGAAATGTCTCTTCATAGTGTTTAATTTTTTTATTAGTTTATTTTTCTGGACGCGCAAAGATAATATTGTTTTAATAATAGCATATATTTTTATGTAAAAAATTACATTATTATATTTCCTGAACACCACTATTTATGAAGGTCTGACAGATATCAAGATTACAAACAGATATTATTAACTCAGGTTACATAATATATATAGAATGTTATAATACAACATATATCATCAAATTAATCTTACATAAAATGTATCACAAAAAAGCCTGATGTGATTAAAAATTCATATCAGGCTTTATGAAATAAATCATGCATACTTTCAAATATCAAACTCTATACCTTGTGCCAGAGGTAACTCATCAGAGTAGTTAATTGTATTAGTTTGTCGGCGCATATATGCTTTCCATGCATCAGAACCGGACTCTCTTCCGCCTCCGGTATCCTTCTCGCCACCAAATGCACCACCTATCTCAGCTCCTGATGTGCCAATATTTACATTTGCAATCCCGCAATCAGATCCGGCACAAGAGAGAAAACGCTCTGTCTCTTTTATATTGGTTGAGAATATTGCTGATGATAATCCTTGTGGAACATCGTTATGCAGCTCTATAGCATGATCTATATCTTTAACTTTTATTAGA
The DNA here is from genome assembly GCA_002454955.1 of Bacteroidales bacterium UBA6680. Classification (GTDB taxonomy): domain Bacteria; phylum Bacteroidota; class Bacteroidia; order Bacteroidales; family UBA6680; genus UBA6680. The sequence goes on along the minus strand of DKJY01000034.1, from coordinate 48,736 downwards.
TATAGTAATGGACCAAAAGTCTCCTCCTGAACAATCTCAAAACTATTATTAACCTCTGCAATAGCAGGTATCATATAACAACCAGACTCATACTCTTTACCGTCAAGTACGTCGCCTCCATATATAATCTCTCCTCCCTCCTTCTTAACTCTCTCTATCGATTTTTGTACTGTTTCAACAGCACCTTTATCAATAAGTGGTCCAACAAGTGTATCAGAACTCAATGGATGTCCAATCTTATTTTGAACCTGTTTATAGGCACTTATTAAACGGTTTTTAACATCGTTATATACCGATTCAAATATCAATAATCTGCGGGTTGAAGTACATCTCTGTCCTGCTGTTCCAACTGATCCGAATACAATGCCTGGTATTGCAAGATCAAGATCAGAGTTATCTGTAAGTATTATAGCATTATTTCCTCCCAACTCAAGAATTGTATTACCCAATCTCTCACCAACAATACGCCCAACACGTTTTCCCATAGGTGTAGATCCTGTTGCAGATATTAAAGGTAAACGCTTATCTTCAAGCATATTATCACCTATATGTTTTGAACTTCCCGCAATCAGATTTATTATACCCTCAGGCAGGTTATTCCGCTTAAGTACTTTTGCCATAATATTATGAACAGCAATTGCACACAACATCACCTTTGACGATGGTTTCCATAAAACAACATCGCCTGCAATAAGCGCCAGCATAGCATTCCAAGCCCAAACAGCTACAGGGAAATTAAATGCCGATATAACACCAACCACACCCAACGGATGCCACTGCTCAAACATTCTGTGTTCCGGGCGTTCTGAATGCGTTGTCATTCCATATAACATTCGCGACTGTCCAACAGCAAAGTCACATATATCTATCATCTCCTGTACCTCACCCAGTCCTTCCTGATATATTTTACCCATCTCATACGATACAAGTACTCCCAACGGCTCTTTATATACTCTAAGTTCTTCGCCCATCTGCCTGACAATCTCTCCACGTTTAGGCGCAGGAATAGTTCGCCAAAATTTAAATGCTTTTACAGCAACATTCATAACCTCATTATAGTCATTAAAGTTAGCTTGTTCTATTTTAGCAATTATTTTGCCATCTGCAGGAGATAATGACTCTGTAATATCTCCTTTTGTATTAAGCCATATAGTTCCTGTTGTAGCACCACTATTAACACTATTTATCCCCAAAACCTGAAGAGCCTCTTCAATATTGTATTTGTCCATATCTCTAATCTTTATATTCCATTTTCAGAAATTTGTAAAAGTTTGCACCACGTACTATATGTTATTGTAAAAAATCCAGATAAGTATTTAACATAAAACAAACTCAAACATCTCTAAGATACTACAGATAAACGACTTTTTTACAGTTTCAGAAATTTATGATGAGATATTGTTTTTTAAAGAGACATATAAATGATAAATTTACACTCATTAACCACATTATATTTTAACAATGATTCTCAGAATTCTGAACATAATAAAGAAGTTAATATTAGGCGTACCCAGAAAGTATTATATTGCTGTTTTAATAGGAATTGTGTGGATTTCGTTTTTTGACACTAACAGAATTCCTATAAGAATAGATCAGAACAGAGAGCTTAACCAGTTAAAGAAAGATAAGCAGTATTATAAAAAGAAGATAAAAGAGGACAGAACCAGAATTAATGAGTTAAAAACTAACAAAAAGAATCTTGAAAAGTTTGCCAGAGAGCAGTATATGATGAAAAACCAGAATGAAGATATATTTATTATTGTTGAGGAGGATAATAAATAATCAGGTTACAGGTTACTCACTAATGGTTCAGTTCAGCGTTACGGTATATGGTTAATAACTCATCAGATGATGAAGCACACTCATTTGTAAAACCGGACTCCAATATCAACTCCTTTGCAACAGTATTAATTGCTCTTTTTTGGTAATAGTTAATATGAGCAAAGTTCAGAAACTTCAGTATCAACAGGGCGTCAAACCATCGGTAAAAGCGGTTTATAAACGATGTTAAATCTGATGTATTTCTCCTTATCTCTTCAATCTTTAAGGCTGCTTTTTCAGCATACAAGAAATCTTTTAATATAGTTGATTCAATATCATCAATTGAGAAATCTGAACGCCTAATTTCAGTAAAAAACCCCTTAAGTATTATAAATGGTTCCAGTGCAAATACTTTAAGCGTATCTCTTCTCTCAATTAAACCAGCAATAACAGGTCCTGTACCAAAAGGAACCCTGTCTGAAGGTCTTGATGAAGGATGTACTAATACCTCTGTTAAATCAATATATCTACCTGCATTAATAAGTTTCTGTATAAAATAGAAATCCTCGCCCGCCTGTTTTCTGTTCATTCCTCCCTGTTTAACATAATCTATTGCCCGTACAGCAAAAGCAGATCCAACAGTATGGTAATAGTTAGGAAATCCGGTAAACCTAATTGCCTGAAGATAATATCTCAGATATAGCTCATATTGTATAATAGCTTTCCGGGTATTAATATCAGTAACTACACCATTAGTATTATCATGAGCAAAGCCAATAGAGCAGCCAGATATTTTACTATTATTAAATTGTTTAAACAGCGATATAAAATAGTTAGACTTAACAGTACAATCTGCATCAAGCGATACTATAAAAGCATTACTATTATCTATTACGCTAAACCTGCGAACTGCCTCGTCCATTCCCGCCTTACGTGCAGATCCAACACCCGAAAGTTTGTAAGGTAATTCAGGAAGCTGTACAGCATGTATTTTAAGCCACTCTGGTGTTTTAACATTACTGAGATAGCTCATACTATCCATATTCTGTTTTAAGGCCTCTTTTGATGCACTTTTTGGCGCATTAACCACAACAATAACCTCAACATCGCAGTTTGGTTTATCACAACAAATAATACTATCTATAGTTAACGGCAACTCTGGTTCATTATAACAGGGTATTACAACCGATATTCCTAGGGTGTTCGAAACATCACTGCTTATTTGAACACCAGCATAACCATAGCGTTTAAAATATTTATCTGCAAAGCCCATATAAAAAGAGAGGAAGACCCGTAAATGGAATCTTCCTCATTATAAGTTTTAGTAAGGTCTTATTTAGGATTCTCTCTTTCAGAGATATAGTTCTTGTTTAATCCTTCAATGATCTCTTCTGTAATATCAAGAGCATCATTTGCAAACAGTACAGGACCACCATATGTTCTGCTTAGAACATAGTTATATCCTTTAACCTTATTGTATTCAGCAACATACTGAGCTATCTCATTCTGCAACTTACGCATCATAACCTGCTCCTTCTCAACAAGTTTAAGTCTTAACTGTTCGCGCAATTGAATAAGTTGTTGTTGTTTAGCCATTAGGTCACTCTCCATCTTCTGTGCCTGAGAGCGTGTAACTAAACCTTTCTGAACTTTATTCTGAAAATCAGCAGCCTCTTTCTCAAAAGAGATAGATTTTGTTTTAAATTCTGCCTCTGATTCCTGCTGCGATTTCGCAAGCTCAGCCTGCATATCATAGAATAGGTCGTACTTATTTATTAATGAGTCAATGTTCACATATACTACACCACCATTTCCTGCAACAGCCTTACTACCTCCTGTCATATCACTCACAACAGCTGTATCTGAACCCGCAAACTGAAGATAATATAAAGCACCTACTGCAATTAATAGAACCACGTTTAATGCTAACGAAATATTTTTCATGATCTATGCTTATTGTTTTTTGATGAGTAGCAAATATATATTTTTTATGAAAGAAACCAAAAGGCAGACGAATAAAAGCTATCTATAAATTAACAATTCTTTTAAAAATGTGGACAAGGAACCGAAGTCAGCTTTTCTCGTGGTTTCAAATCAAACGAATATGAAAACGCTATCTCATGGGCACCACCAGTTGATGGTCCGAGCTTTGATATAGTTAAATCATAACTATATGCTACTTTAACACCATGAAAATCATATCCAAGCATTAGTATAGCAGCATCACTTATTGCATTCTGTTTAAATGAAGGTAATCCTCTGTACCAGAATCCAGCCAAAAACTTCTTATAATTCCAATACACACCTAAATCCAACTGATCATTCTGTCCCTGCAGATAATAATTTGCAGAAACTGTAATACTATATCTGAACTCTTTCTTATAAGGTCTCCTGAATACAAACCTATATCCTGTAAACAGAGAGTATCTTATAGGTAATTTATAGTCTCTGTTCATAAAAGATACATCAGGTCTTGCTAGGTGATCTAAGGTAGCACCAACCCAGTAGTTCTCTGTATTAAACATTGCAGATGCTTCAACATCAACATTACTTACATTCTTAAATTTACTGTATGATAACGATGGTGAGTTTTCATCTCCATATAACTGGTCTCCAAATATCGTTTTTGAGCGATCTACAGATCTTTGTGAATAGTATATCCCCACTCCTGGTCTAAAACTCCATTTACGGTTAAGTTTTATGTAGTATGAGTAACTTAATGCCGCCTGTGATACATTATATCCACTGGTACCCATCTCTTCCTTTAAAAAGCGTAAACCAACACCACTCTTAAATTTCTGAAAATAGTGATCGGCAGAGAAAGAATACGCAACAAATTTACCAGGTATACTAGGCCATTGGTCACGATACTGAGCTGCAACTCTACTCTGCTGTGACGAACCCGCTAATGACGGAGCGAGGTATAGCGGATTTGCATAATACTGCGAAAAATGAGTATCCTGTGCCACACCGGTAGCACAGAATACAACTATAAATAAATATATAAAATAAAATCTCCTCTTCATTGTTCTTTTAGCGTATTAATGTAACATCACCATACATATCGAACTGTTTTCCATTATTGTACTTTCCTTTGGCACGCCATACATATACGCCCTGATCACAAAGTTTTCCATTCTTATATCCGTCCCATCCAATATTAATATCATCGGTCTCAAAAATAAGCTCTCCGGATTTATTATATATCAATAACTTATACGTTCTAACTCCATCAAACCTTGGATGAAACACCTTATTCTGGTAATCTACCTCATCAAATACCCCACCATTTGAACCTGTAAGATCAGGAATAAATGCATTAGGGAATTTAAGGAATCCACCACCTTTTACCTCTACAGCTTCTCTCATTATAAGAGAATCTATACAGCCTTTATTATTCTCAGCAACAAGAGTAATATCATATACACCAACCTCTGTATAGAGGTGATCTGCATCACGTGTTGTAGCCTTTTTACCATCACCAAATCGCCAGGTGTAATCATGAGCAAATTCACTCAAATTAAAACACTTAACTCTCTCATCAGGCAGCATTACAACCTTTGGCGATATCTGGAAATTAACCTTAGGTACATTATGAACTGTAACTGTCTTGAAATCTGTAGATTCACCACCATCACCTTTAAGCTTAACACTAACATAGTATATGCCTGGTTTTGTAAAAGTATGTGTTGGTTCAACATCTGTTGATGTCTCTCCATCGCCAAAGTCCCAAAGGAACTCTTCGGCCCACTGATGCTCTAAGCCAAATTCAACCTTAAGCGGAGCACATCCTTTTGGTTCATCATTTGTTATGTTTACCTCAGGCACATGTGGTACAAGTGTTACATTATGCGATATAGTACTCTTACACTCTGCATGATCCGGATTACTTGCATCAAGCGAAATGGTATATATATTTCCTTTATCATTAGGAGCCCACTTACTATACTTATATCCAAACGATTTCTCCTTACGCTTACTCTCATTTCCATCTCCAAATTTCCATACAAGATCCCACGATCCTGGCGTTGTAAGATTTGTAAGAACAAAATTAGCATCCGGGAATATCTTATAAACCGGGCTAACAGAGAATTCAGAAATTGGTGTTGCAAACACAGTAACATCTTTTGTTATCTCTGCAGAACAGTTATACTTAGAGTTACCTTTAAGTTTTATTGAGAACACTTTGTCTTTTCCTGTGAAATTTTCAAATCTATGAGTTGGACTAACAACAGTTGATGTTGTAAGATCATTGAAATCCCAAAGATAGTAATCTGCAACACTATTTGATTTATTAACAAAATCAACTGACAATGGACTACACCCTGTAGCATTCATTGTGAAATCAACAACCGGTCTCGCATAGACAAATACATTATCGGTAACCTCATCCTTACAACCAAATGCTGTTTCTGCCTCTAACTTAATAGTGTACATCTTTGTCGCCTCACTTGTATTAACAAACTCATGAGCAATTGGAGCTGCTGAGGTTGTCGTATTTGAGGTTCCATCACCAAAGTCCCACTTATATGTCAATCCTGTTCCAAGCGATCTATTATTAATAGTTGCATTAAACGGAGGACACGATGTAAGTTCCGGCAATTCAATCTTTGCCTTAGGTTTTGGATGAATAGTAATTTCCTTCTTAATTGAATCGGCACAAGTGTACTTAGATTCTGATCTCAACCAGATAGTATATTTCTTATCTACATCTGTCTCATAATTATAAAATGTCTTCGTTGGATTCTCATCATAGCTTTGTGATCCATCACCAAAACGCCAACTATATTTTGTCTCTGAATCATGTTTCGTCAGATTTGTAAATACAGTCTTCAACGGATGACATCCTTCTGTTGTAAAATCAAAGTCCGGAACTGTACGAGGAAAGACTATTACCTCCCTCTCCTTTGAAGCCGAGCATCCATGGGCATTTGAGACAGTTAACTTGATTGTATATTTGTTATTAACCAGTGGTACTGAGTTATTTATATACTGTACATCATCTGGAATAATTTTGTTACTTGTACGTCCATCACCAAACTCCCAACTATTTGATACATTGTTCTTTGAGTAATTTACAAACTTAACATCCAGCGGTGAACAACCATTCTTATTATCAATATCAAAGTCTGCCTTTACATACGGATATACAGTAACAGTTTGCTCTTTGGTATCTTTACAACCAATTGCATTAGTTGCCTCTAGTACAACCTTATATGATTCATCCACAGTACCAAAGTTAGAGTAACTGTGTACCGGATCAACCTCTGTTGATGTGCTCAGATCTCCAAAATCCCATTTATATGTTGCCAAACCTGTTGAAGCATTTGTAAATGTAATGTCTACAGGATTACATCCCTCCATTTTATCAACAGTAAAATCAGCAACAACTTTCGGATAGATCTCTATTGGCGATGTGAACTCAGTCTTACAACCTGTAAGTGCATCCTCTGCTGTAAGTTTAACAGTATAAGTTTTAATAACATCAGTAGTCGGGTTATTAAAAATATGGTTAAACGCCAATTTGTCAGTCTTAACAATTGGAGCTGTTCCATCACCCATCTCCCATGTGAACTTTGTTCCATTAAGAGAAGTATTGCTATATTCAACATCCGCTGGTGTACATTTATCAATCTTAGCAAAAGTAAATCCTGAGATAACTTGTGGATTTGCTGTGATTGGTAAAATTTTAACATCTGTACATCCGTGAGGATTTGTTGCTGTAAGTTTTGTATTAAAAATTATTGGAGCAGCAGTTCTGTTTTCGAATGTATGATTCAATTTCCCTAAACCAGCTTTTGATGATTGACCATCGCCAAATTCCCATACAAAATTCAGAGCACCTCCAGTACTTATATTATTAAACTCTACATCTACCGGAGCACAGTTTGATGTTAGCAAAGCATCAAGTTCAGCCTTGACTCTAGGATAAACCTCAACTTCTCTCTCTGTAATGCTTGGGCACTGTCCACTATTAGATGCTGTCAACTTAAGTTTATACTTAACTATGTTGTCAGGATCTGCATTATCGTACTCATGATAAAAGTTGTTCTTATTTATCTTAGTCTCGTTGGGTTTACCATCACCAAATTCCCATTCAAAGCGATCTCCACCAATAGTACTATTCTCTATTAAAGCATTGAAAGGTGTACAGTTACTACCTGTATTAATAGTAAAGTTTGACTTTACATATTTGTGTACAGTAATATTCTCGGTATGTGACGCTGAACATCCTCCTATTGTAGATGTAGTAGTTAGCTTGGCTGTGTAAACCTTCTCAGCAGCAACATCTTTGTTATTATATATATGCGACGTATTAAGATCTGCTGAAGTTCCACCATCACCAAACTCCCATACATATGACAGATTGTAACCAAACGAATTATTTGTAAATGCTACATCAAGATCGTCACAACCAATATTTTTATCCACTGCAAAATCTGATCTCACTTCAGGATAAACAGTTATATCACGAGATAACTGACGCACACAACCAGCAGTATTTGTAATCTTAAGGTTTACAGGAAATACCTTTGGTGTTGGTGTAGTATTGTTATAAGTGTAAGTAAAGTTTGGAGCCGGATTATTTGATATTGGTGTACCATCACCGAAATTCCACTCTATAGTTTTTATATCTCCCCTACTATCGTTCTTTATTTTAAGATCATAAGGAGCACAACCATTAATATCATTCACTGTATAGTTTGCATCAATAAATGAATTAACCGTTATATCAACTGTTTTTTCTGACACACAATGAAATGGTGATTCAACAGTAAGTTTTGCTGTATAAGTAACATCTGCATTAGTGTTATTAACAAATGTTTTCTTTGGCGACTGCTCATATGAAGTGGTACCATCACCAAAATCCCAAGTGTATTGATTCGGATCAAGGTTACCAGTAGACCCATCAGTAAACTGAACATCAAGGGGATTACAACCAGCAACAACATCTTGTGTAAAACCAGCTTCAATTTTCGGATTCACTACTATTGTACGCTCATAAGCATCTGGGCATCCCTCAGGACTCTCTGTTACAAGTCTTACTTTATATGCTTTAACTGTAGCACCATCATTTGCCAAATAATACTCAAAACTAGCATCATTTCTTGGATCAAATGTAACCTTATCGTGTTCAAAATCGAAGAACCACTTATACTTTGTGGGATCTGCATTATCCGATTCATTTTCGAACTGAATCTTTTCTGGTGCACATATTGTATTAGAATTTATTTTAAACCTTGCTCTCGAAGGCTTTAAAATATTAATTGTAACAGCAACAGTTGTATCAACTTTACAAGCACGAGTAATCTTACAATTATACACATAAGTTCCATCTTTAGGAAATACTCCTATTGGATTACGAATATATGGATCTGACAGATAAGCAAGATCTGAGGCAGCGCCAGTAGCTATCCACTCATAACTAAGCCCACCCGATAAAACAATATGAACAGGATCTGTTGAACAGTAATCACCAATCTCTCCCATTCCTTTAAAGCCAACATCTGCTGTTACATCAGTTGCCGAATAATCAGAGAAATAACCATACTTACATCCTGTTCTTTGTGTTCCATTAATTATACCAAGATGAAAAACATCATTACTATTACGTATAGTTACTACCTGATTCAGAGGTATTCCACCAGGAATAGTTCCCTGAAATCTCTTTCTTTCCTTTCTTAAAACATACCAATCAGAGCCCGTCACCTTCTCAAACCAACCTTCGGGAATAGGCCAAACTGTACCATCCTCATACACAATTTCAAAACCACGCTGTCCGCTTCTTACACCTCTAACCATAATGTTAAGGAAAAACGGATCTGATTTTGTTCTTGTAAAACTTACCGACGACGAACCAGTACAACCATCAACAGTTGGTAATATTGCACCTCCCATCTCACAACCAAATCCTGTAACGTGAGTAACATACACTGGTTTATCAGCAAGAACTCTTGTTACACTATGTGTAATTTGTTCAGAAACTGTTTGCCCGGAATTAACTCCGGTAATTACATTATCACCAGCTCCATCAGAGATTGTAATATTTGTATTATCATAAACCGGCATAATAAAAATCCGTTCATCTGTGGTAACATTCTCTCCAATTGGATTAAGGTCATATTTTCCTAAAAGCCCCCTCATAACAATATATTCCCTACCTGCAATACCAATAGGAACAATCTGATCTCCCATCATATCAGCACAACCAGCCGGAGATTTCATCGAATCGTCATAAACACTTATTGCTACAGGTTTATCAGATGTAACTACAGAACCACCAAGGTGACCTGCAGCAGAATTAGACGACGCTTCAACAGTATGAACCTCCCCTTTATCAAGCGTAACGGTATAAGTTACACCAGCACTATGACTCCCTTTTGCATCTTTTGACGGAGTAATTCTTACCTGAGTGTTATCTTGTGTTGCAATAATGTTAAACCCTGAATAAGGATAATCAGGAGCATATGATCTCGGATTCCTCCATTGATTCTGTGCAGGGATTAAAAAACTGGTACCCAAAGAGTTTTTTCCTTTCAAGGAAAATATATCTCTATTCCAGTTATTATCAATTTCATAATAAGCTGTTATATCATTGTCGCTTGTTATATGGATTCCATTTGGAGATCTATCAATATTATAGTGATTCTCTACATTAGCCATACCAGGGTTTACATGTAGCTGTAAAACCTTAAACTCACCAGGTGCCAACGAAAATTTTATATCAGCAACACCTGCATTAGCAGGAAATGCCACTACAACATTAGCAGGCGATCCACTTGCTGTAATGTTTAGCAATGCGGGTTGCCCTCCAGGCACACCATGTCTATAAGTAATATCTGGTGCAGCAAACCAAAACTCTGTATCTGTCTGGGCAGCTATGTTACCGTATACGGTAAACAGCATTATAGTTAACAAATACTTGACAAATTTTATCATAATTTCCATAAACAAACCTATACAATACACAACTCTTGCTTTCCTTTTACGTAGAAAATGAAAAACAGTATACAAAAGCATTAAAAAAAATGCAAAATATTATAACAATGCAACAACACAGTTGATGCACACTTTAAAAAATATGATTTATGTCCGAATAGCATGTCAATGTTAATAAAAAAAACTGAATTATAATTATGTTTTAAAAATGTTTTTAATCAAAAAAAAATGTAGCCCTTTAATATTTAATACATTAAATAACGCCGTAGTATTAAAAAAAAAAATCATTGTTAACAAAGTACATAATATGATTAATTTTTATTTTCTTTACATCAAGGTCTTGCTACTGAGATACAAAAAGAGAGTATACAAAAAATTAATATTTATGTCCGAAAGCAAATAGTATTAACTCTTTAACAAGGTTGTGCGTTATGTTAATTAGACCATTAAATTATCTTATTATATTAGCTTTTATAGTCAGTGCTAATATAAATGCTCAAACAAAAAAAAGGACAACAGAGGTCACTTTCGTCTATATGGAAGAAGGTTTCGAAACTAAAAACCTTCCTATAGGATGGGGCAACGAATATATTGACAGACCTCTTGATTGGAAATACAATGATGGAGGTTTTCAGATAGGTTCTCCTCCAATACCAGGAGCTAATAATCCTCCCGCTGCATATGAAGGGACTTATAATGCCTGGTACAGTGTAAACTCAAATATTCCGTATATTACAAAATTGGTAACCAAACCAATTGATCTGGAATATGCAAGAAAGGCTCAGCTCCATTTTTGGCATGCACAGGTATACAGAAGTGGAACCGGTGCAAATGATAAGCTAAAAATATATTACAAAAATAGCGAGGCTGGTTCTTGGACATTGTTAAGAACTTATAGTGATAAGGTGGATACATGGACAAAACAGATAATTCCACTTCCTGAAGCCTCATATACAGGCACGTACTATATTGCCTTTGAGGGTATAAATGCCAGAGGAAATGGTGTATGTATAGATAAGGTTCAGATTGTTGAAACCGAAGCTATTAACAGAGAAGTGAAAGAGGTAAATATTACCGAAGATGGTGAAGATTTTGTTCGTTCAGGAACCAAAAATAACAGAACCTCTAAGGTAGAGATTAAAGTTGCTGGTAATACAAATGATCTTACATTACAGTCATTCACTTTTGGTAGTTTATGTACTGATAACAATGATATTGAAAACTCCGGTATTAAACTATTATACTCTGTTAGTGATGATATTAATACTGCATCGCAAATTGGTACTGGTGTTTCAATAGTTGATAGCAAAGCTATAATAAATGGATTGTCAACAAATTTGGTTACCGGTTCAAATTATTTCTGGCTTACTACCGATGTTAAACAGAGTGCCGGAAGTGGCAATAGTATAGGTTTTAACATCCCGCTACTAGGAATTACAACAAATACAGGAACACATCCTGAAACAACAAAACAGTACAGTGTAACAACACAGGTACTGTCATCTGTTTTCTTTGATGATTTTGAAACAGATAAAGGATGGGTTATGACAGGTGAATGGGAACGCGCTGCACCGGCAGGTTTAGGTGGTGCAATTGGTAATCCAGACCCTGACAACGCATATAGTGGCGATAAAATAATTGGTACTGATATTACCGGATTAGGTATAACTCCGGGTGATTATGAGAAGTATCTAGCTGAAAATGCTTATGTTATTACATCGCCAGAAATAAATGTTTTATACTATAAGAATGTACATATAAACTTTTTCAAATGGTTCAATATCGACTCAAAAGACAGAGCTACTGTTGATATATCTTTAGACAATGGTACTACCTGGAAAACTGTAAAGACAAATGTTGATATCAAAAACAGTTCTAAATGGGCTTTTTACGATATTGATATATCTGAATATGCTGACAGACAACCATCATTAAGAGTTCGATTTACTTTAGGTCCTACAGATGAGTTCTCTGAATATTCAGGATGGAATATTGATGATTTTGCTGTAACCGGAATATTACTCAAAAAGGATGTATCTGTGATATCTGTAGATTCTCCCAAGTCTGAATGTGGACATACAGCAACAGAAACTATCACTGTTAAGGTAAAGAATTTTGCTGGTATTGCCACAGCACCAAATACACCTATCAGGTACTCTATTGATGGAACAACAGTTGTTGATGAGGTTATTCCTAATGTTATTAATCCTTCAGAGGTGATAACTTTTTCGTTTGCAACAAAAGCAGATCTTTCAATACCTGGGGATCATCCAAATGCTTATGTAACTACTATGTTAGCAGGTGATCAGGATGCTAATAACGATAGAAAAAATCATCCATTCTACACAGCACCAACAATAACTCCTCCATACAATCAGGATTTTGAATCAGATCAAACTCACTGGTACACAAAAAGGGAGTCTCCTCTATGGAAGTTAGGTAAGCCTATTGCTTATGTGATAAACAAAGCCTCTTCTGGAGCTAAATCATGGGTAACAAATCCTGAAGGAGCTTATGATGATAGCCAAACAGAGTATCTTGAGTCACCATGTTATGACTTCACTAGTATGAAACACCCTATGGTTGAGTTTAACATCTGGCTTCAAACGCAAGAGCATAAAGATGGATTAAACCTACAATACTCAACAGATAAAGGAGCTACATGGGTAGATATTGAGAACTCAAGCAAATACAGTACATACTGGAATTGGTATAATGGAAAAAATGTTGCCGCAATAGGCAAAGATGGTTTCAATGGTGTAACCGCCGATTATATTAATGTTAAACACCTGTTACCAGATGTTTTAATCGGAGCCGATTGTGTAAAATTTAGAATAGTATTCTACAGCGATGAATCAAACTCACTGCTTGAAGGTGCATCTGTAGACGATTTCAAAGTATATGATTCACCAAGATATGTTACCGTAGAGGCTATTAAAAGCCCTGTAACATCATGTTTTTTACCTGATGAAGAGGATATTGTTATCACACTTAAGAATGAATGGATTGATGACATAAAAAAAGATGAAACGATAAATCTTTCATTAAAGATTAACGATGAACTCATTATTGAGGATATTTATACATTACCTGATAATTTTGTAAAAGGAACATCAAGAGATTATACATTCTCTAAGAAACATGATTTCTCTGCACGCGGCGATTACAAGATAACTGCTGAGTGTACAAATAATCCGGCACCTCTATTCTATAGTAATGTTAATGTAAATAAAAAGGAAGAGACAATATCAGTTCATAAACCTGTTGTAGATTTAGGAGAAGATATATACACACTTCATCCTGAAAATGTGATACTTGATGCTACTGATCCTGGAACAGAGACATATGAGTGGAATAGTGATCCGGCTCTTAATAAAGCTACTCTGGCAATTACCGGACCTGGAACATACAATGTAGTTGTTACAAGAAAAGGCTGTACTGCAACTGACGAAATTAATGTTGTTAAGCTGATAAGAGATGTTGGTGTCAGCAAAATAATTAGTCCTGTATCAGCTTGTAGTTTTACAAACAGTGAAAAACTTACAATTGAGATAAAGAACTTTGGTACAGATACACTAAAAGTTGGTGATCAGATTGAGGTTGGGCACAGAATAAGTAAACTAGCTACTTTTGAAACATCTACTATTACATTAGATAAGAAGGTTGATCCGCAAGAAACAATTGAGCATACATTTGTTACTACATTTGCTTTGGCTGGATCAGTAAAAGACAAATACATTGGTGCATCAGCTAAAGCAGTTAGAGAAGAAGAGGTGCCTGCAAATAATATTATTGATCATGACTTTGTTGCACACGGATTTCCTACATATAACTATCCTCACCCAAAAGACACAATAACAGTTAGTGCAATTCAGCACCTGCTTGATGCTGGTCCGGGATGGGATGCATATAAATGGAAATCAGGAGAGACAACACAAACTAAAAATTCTGAAGAGTGGGGATGGAATGTTGTTACAATTTTTGATGGTAATAATTGTCCGGCAAAGGATTCTATATTCCTTAACCTAAGATATACTGATATTAAGATCTCTGAACTTACGGCTCCGGCCAACAGATGTAAGACTCTTGACAAAGAAAAGATAAAGTTGAAAATTATTAATAGTGGTACAGATACCCTTGAGATTGGTGATGAGATAAGAGTATCGTATATTGTTAAGGGAGTCCCTCTGGTGGATGAGGATATCAATCTTGCTGAAAGAGTATTTCCAAATGCAGAGATCATTCATACTTCCAATCATGAGGTTGAACCTAGAGATCCTTCAACACAGTTTATACTTACAAGTGAATTACAAAACAGAACAGATCACAAACCAGGTAACGACGAAACCACAATTGATGTTAAAGTATTTGGTTATCCTGTTCTTGATTTTGGTCCGGATGTAACTACCAGAGATTTTCCTTATGTACTGGATGCTGGTGTACATCAGAAATACCTTTGGCAGGATGGAGCTACAACAAAAACATATGACGTAATGAAAACAGGAGACTATGAAGTTACAGTTACCGATAACGACATATGTTCTACCACAGATCAGATTAAGGTATCTTTACTTGTTGTTGACCTTGAACCTGCTATTGTTACACCTGTTACAGCTTGTACACATACTGATTCTGAAGCTATAAAGATTAACCTTACCAATCATGGTAACGATATTCTGACTACAGGAACAACTGTAAACATTAAGATAGATCTTGACGGAACAGAGAGTTCAGAAGATTTTGTTATGCCATCAGATCTTAATCCGGCCGAAACAAAAGAGTTCACTCTTGCTAAAACAGTTGATTTAAGTGCAAAAAAACCGGATTATAAGTTAAAAATAACTACAAACTATAGTAAGGAGTATAATGCTGCCAATGATGCTGTAGAATCAACAATAAGTACTCATGGTCTTCCTGCTGTTGATCTTGGAGAGGACAAAGTGATTAGAACAGGTGAGATAACTTTGGATGCAGGCGATTTTGCAAGCTATCTGTGGAATGATAATTCGACAAATCGCACATTAAAAGTTACAACTACAGGTGACTATTATGTTACTGTAACAGATGCTAACGGATGTTCTAAAAGAGACGATATAAATATTAAGAGTCTTATTCCTGATCTTTCACTAACATCTATTTTAAGTCCATCTGATGCATGTTCACATACAGATACTGAAGAGATAAAAGTTAAGATTGTAAATGTTGGTACAGATACAGTAATGCCAGGAACCGAAGTCACACTTAAGATTAATATGAGCAAAACAGATATTATTACTGAAGTGTATGAATTCACAAAGAAGTTTTACCCTACTAATGAAATAGAATTTCTTTTCAGAAATACTATTGACTTGTCAGAAATTAAAACTCATGCGGTAACAGTAAAACTTGAGTATACAGGTGATCTTGATATAACTAATAACAACATAGATGGAAACATTAAGACATCAGGATTTCCTGTGTTTAGTCTTGGCAATGATACTATAATATATGACCCTTATGTACTTAATCCTGGAGACTGGAACAGCTACAAATGGCATGATAATAGTACAGAAAACACATTCAGCGTAAACGGAACAGGAGTGTATGGAGTTACAGTAACCAATACAGATGGATGTGAATCGTCAGATGAGATTGATATTGTAATGCAGAAGGCTGAAATAAAGGTTCATAATCTTATTTCGCCAAAATCAGCAGAGTGTAACTCTGATATGAAGAAAGGTAGAGTTGTTGAATTTGAGATTGAAAATACCGGAGAAAGAAACTACAAGGTTAATGATAAAGTAAGATTTGAGTATACACTTGGAACAGCCAAGAGCACTGTTTCTGAATCTATTATTATACCTACAAGCCTTAAAAATGGAGAAAAGACAGTATTAAAATTCACAACACCTGTTAAGGTTGAAAATATAGGAGATTATGCTATTGGAATTCATGCATATCCAAGTAATATGTTTAAATCATTTAAGGAGTTTAATCTTAAAGCAAATAGTAATCCAATATTCAGCTTTAATCCGGATACAACAAAAACAAACTCTCTTCCTGTTAAAATATCTTCTCCTATAGACGGTTCAGCATACAAATGGAATACTGGTGCCACAACAAAGGAGATAGATGCAGAGGCTCAAAAATGGTATATTCTTACAGTCTCGAATGAACATAGTTGTGCTTCTAAAGATTCAACTTATGTTAAATTAAAGTCTACAAACTCTATTAAGGATGGTAAAGAGCAGTTCCGTACTACAATAATACCAAACCCAGCAGATAACTTTATAAGAGTTACACTGCCTGAAACAAAAAATAACAACATTAATATTTATATATTTAATGGCTCCGGTGAGAGAGTTATGGTTTCAGAGTTAGAGAATAGTAATAATGAAGCTGAAATTAATGTAAGTAAGTTGTCTGGAGGATTATATACTCTAATTATAGTTACAGACAAACATTTTATATCAGAACGATTTGTAAGAAAATAACAATTACATACTTCTAAGAAAAGGGTGATATCATTTAGGTATCACCCTTTCTTTTTTCATATGAGCATATGACTAATGTCATAAAATTGAACAAAATGAATTTATATTTTTTCGTTGCCTAAAAAACTTATTAAGACAATGGAAAAAATTATAAATCATCCTATTTTAGAGATAAAGGAAACCGAAAAAACTACATTCAATTTTAACGGAAAAGAAATATCCGGGGAAAAAGGGTTTACAATTGCTGCAGCACTGCATCAGGCAGGTTACCCTATACATAGTCATAGTTTAAAAGATCGCGAAAGAAGTCTTGAATGCGGTATTGGAAAATGCGGAGCATGTGAAATGCTTGTTGACGGGGAAATCAAACGTATATGTATTACTAAAGTTGATGGTGTTAATGAGGTAAAGGAGGTCTCAAAAGAGTATATTCCACACATTGAGGAGACAAACAACAATCCGTTTAAGATTTACAAAACAACAGTAGCCATAATTGGTGCCGGACCTGCCGGGCTAGCAGCCAGAGAGGAGTTACAGAAAAAAGATATTGAATGTATTGTAATTGACAGTAATGATAAGATCGGTGGCCAGTTTAATATGCAGACTCACCAGTTCTTTTTCTTTGAAAAAGAGAAAAAATATGGAGGAATGCGTGGATTTGATATATCAAGCACATTGGCAGGTGAAGATCATTCGGGAATAATGCTAAATTCTACAGTATGGGATATTCTTGAAGGAAAGAGGATTGCTGTTAAGAATACTGAGACAAATGAGATCTATTATGTAGATTCAGAATATATTGTTATTGCAACAGGAGCAATACCATTTATGCCTGCTTTTGAGAACGATGATATTCCTGGAGTTTATACTGCTGCCGTTATTCAAAAAATGATGAACGAACAGAATACACTGTTAGGCAAAAATATTCTTACTGTAGGTGCTGGTAACATTGGTTATCTTACATCGTACCAATTAATGCAAGCCGGAGCAAATGTAAAGGCAATTATAGAAGCTCAGGACAGAGAGGGCGGATTCCCTGTTCAAGCTAACAGAGTTCGAAGGTTAGGTATTCCCGTAATGTTATCACACATCCTAATAAAAGCTATTCCTAATAAAACCAGAGATGGTGTTATTGGAGCTGTAGTTGCTGAATGTAAAAATTTTGAACCTGTACCGGGAACAGAAAAAACTATAATGGGTATAGATGCTATAAATATCTGTACAGGTCTTGTTCCTGACGATCAGCTACTAATTAAAGGCAATGATGTATTCGGCAGAAACTGCTATGGTGCCGGAGATGCTATAAGAATTGGAGAGGGTACGAGTGCAGTATTAAAAGGCAAACAGGTTGCTCAAGAGATTATACAACAGATGAATATACATATGAACTACGATGATTACCTTGTAACATCTAAAGAGTATATAGATTCGCAACAGCATCCTACAAGGGTTATTGAAAGTCCTTACATGCCAGATAGAGAGCGTATGGACAAGCCATTTGTTGTACTTGATTGTCTTTATGGTTTTGCTTGCAATCCATGTCAGTTCTCATGTCCGCACGGAGCAATTACAAAATCGTCATCAAGTACAGTACCTCAAATAGATTTTGACAAGTGTGTTGGCTGTATGAAATGTGTATACCAATGCCCAGGTCTTGCAATATTTGGTTACAACCTTAAAAAAGATTGGTTATTCCTGCCAATTGAGTATCATGCTGAAGAGAATAACGAGGTATACCTTGTTGATAATAATGGGAAAAAACTTGGTGAGGGTATTATTGAAAAGATTCTAACTAAAGAGAATAAAACTAATATAGCCAGAGTTAAATCGTCAACATTACATGGCGAAGAACTTACACAGGTAAGAGGGTTTATTGTTAAGGAAAACTATCCTGATAAGTCAGAGATGGATAAGAGTAAAGATGAAATAGAATCTGAGACATTCATATGTCACTGTGACGATGTTAGACTCGATGAAATTCTTGATGTTATAGGGGATAGAAAGTTTATCTCTGTTGATGAGATTAAACACACTACCAGACTTGGTATGGGAGCTTGTCGTGGTAAACGGTGTATAAAGAGACTTAAACAAGTACTCTACGGAAGAGGCATATCAATTGTTGGGGAAGCAACGCCTAGAGGACCACTTTCAAATCAGGTGTCAATGGGCGAGTTGTCTCCCAAAAATATAAAAGAAGAAGTTATTACTAATACTGCTAATAAGAGCGTTAAGAAGGTAAATGTAAGTGCTCTCATAGCTGGTGGAGGTATTGCAGGTAGTGCTTTGTTCAGATATATGGCAGAAGAGGATATGAAGCCTGTAATGATAAATTATGACAGAGGATCATCATGGAGAAATATTGCAGGAGGAAGACCCAATTTCAGTATTCCTGAACTATCAGAAATTGCAAGTCAGAACCTTAATATATTCAGAGAACTTCAAGATATATCAAATATTGACTTCAGATCTATCAACTACATTACATTTGCTCACAATAAGGAGATGTATGACGCTCTTGAAAAATCTAAAGAGTGGTCCGATGCCTATATGATTGACCCAAAGGATTTCAAGAGAGAAATTTCTGAATATATGAATCCGAATACAGGAAAGTATATGTCGGCTCTGATTACCAAAAATTGCTGGCAAGCTACCCCAGGTAGAGTAATTGATTTAATAAGAAAGATTGGTATTGATAAAGGAGGTGTAATTGAAGAGGACTGTAAACTACTTGAAATTAACAAAATCGACAATAAATATATAGCACTTGTTAAGAATCATAAAGGCGATTATATAGAGTATCATACCGAGAATTTTGTAAATGCATTGGGTAATGAAGGAGCTAAATTTGCAAAACAACTTGGTGTAGAGTCTGGTATATTCCCTGTAAAACATCAGGCATTCATTACACGCAGATTACCTTGGATGGGTATAGATAACACCCCACTACCAATGATGATTGACAGACGAAACTACAAAGGTTTTACTGCTGTTTACGGACAACAGCTTGCAGAAACAGGTCAGATAATTGGTTGTGCATCGCCTGCAATTGAACCAATGGAGACTGATAAAAACCTTAAGATAAACTCAAAAGAGTTTCTTGAGATAGTATCTGAGGTATTTACCGATTGGATTCCAGAGTTATCCTCTGTTGGATTTCAAGCAATATGGTCGGGATATTATATAGAACCTAAAATGATTATAGATCCGGATTCTGGTCTATTCATAGGACTTAGAGGTCAGGGTTATATGTTAGGTATGTATCTGGCAAAACTATATGTTGATAAACTTACTGGTAAAAAAACACCAGAGTACTTTAATAGGTTGTCACTTAAAGGAGACGGACTACTTGAAAAAGCGTTCAAATAAAAAAAAGAAGAGGTTGCCATTAGCAACCTCTTCTTTTATAATATAATAATGTAACTCCTATTTACTTAATAAGCCTAATTACTCTCTTACTTTTACCTTTTTCAAGCATAAGAAAATAGATTCCTTTTCTGAGATCAGAAACATCAATCTCAAACTTATTCTCCTCAATATCTACTTTAATAACAATATTGCCAATAGCATTATAGATACGCAATTTACCATCTATCATTTTATCCTCTATTTCAATATTAAGAGTCGTCTGCATTGGGTTAGGGTAAGCCTCTATCTTTATTGACTTTGCAGATAAAGTATCCTGTTGCTCTATACCTGAGACATATGACAAATCATTATACATTAACAAATCACTATTAGAATAACCAGTTAATGTAAATGTGAATAAAATTAATAAAGAGAATAAATATCTACCCATATCAGCTCGTTTAATTAAAACTTCTCAATGCGTATACGCAAAATACGCATTATTGTTCATCAATCAATTAATATGATATTATATTTTGTTAAAAATTGATATATATCATCACTTTTTTTATATCATAACACAATAACCCGCTACAATAATCGTTCCAACTTGCTACATAATAACAATTAATCCCATTTACCTTTTCCTCTTGACAGACTATATGCACCAGATCCTAACAGGCTAATGACTATAGAGCCGAAAAGAAACAGAACAAGTAACTCTATTGCCCATCCTCCGTGCGATGTGACTTTAAAAAGATCTCCTGTATGCACCAGCATAAAAGCAACTAACATAGTAAATGCCTGCAACATCCCTCCTATCTTTGCTTTATAACCAAGCAGTATCATCAACGGAGCAACAACCTCTCCTATATATACTCCAAAAGCTAAAAAAGCAGGAATACCACGTGCTGTTAATGCACCCTCAATACCAGAAACGCCATAAATAAGTTTGTGATAACCATGAAACAACATCAAACCACCTACAGAAAGACGTAGGAGAAGTAACGATAAATCTTTTTTAAATCCATTCATAATTTATATCTAAAATTAATTTGTTAATATACACATAAACTATTTAAATATTATCCTTAAGCTTTTCTTAGAAGAAACTATAAATGCCTATAATAAAACTGTCATTCTTCACATAATCCTCTCAGATAAAGAATATTTTGTTACAATAATTAGCGTATAAAATATCCGAATAAGTAAATTGAATAGAACAATCAGCAATATGTATACATAAACCTTTTTACGCTAACATTCTTTTGTAATGTAATAATTTAAAATCATTTGACATGAAACTAAATACAGATAAAATACAATTACAAAAGGGTCGATTGGCAATTGGAAATAGGTTTTCAGACAACTTTAGAACTTATTAAGGTTGAATACAAGATAATAATGGCATGCCGAAATATAGATAAAGCAAGATCTGTTAAGAATATTTGTCAGACTAAACATTCAAGACATGGATCAATAACTAAAACTGAAAATGGACAATTATCTATATTTTAGAACTTTCCTTATATCGAAACCAAGTTAATATAAATGTATTTCTTGTTATTACGACAAATTCATTTGATTGTACTTAATGTAAATGAGATAATTAAGATATAAAAAGGGCACCCAAAAGGATGCCCTAATCATTGATAGATTAGTAATATAGTGTGAGCTCAGCGTTCAGCTTCTCATAATCACGCTGAGTTTGATATAGTTCATCAATATACTCATAGAATATATTAAGCTCCATAATATAATTTATAAGCGATAATTCTCCCTTATCATATGCTTTCTTAAGTAACTCAGAGCTATTTGATGATTCCAAAACATCACTGTATATCTGCAGTAACATCTTCTTATTATTTGCTTTATCAAACAACATCTTATATCTGGCTCTCTCTGATATATCAATACTACTTGCATAATCTGATGCAGCTAATGCCTCAGCCTTTTTACTCTTAACCTTATTCTTTCCAGCCCAAAGAGGTACTGATACACCAAATTTAACTCCTGAGTATTTTACATCATTAGCATCCTCTGTCATAAAACCAATTGATAACTTAGGTAATGTCAACGACCTGGCTAGTTTAACAGATCTATTACCCAATTCAATACTCTTATTAGCCAATAAAAACTTTGGATTCTTCTGCTTTAATGTTGAATAGTAACTATCAAAACTATCTGGTAGTTTATTAGTAACTATACCGACTATATTAAACTCTATTGTCTTACCACCATTCATAGCATATAACTGCTCTTTTAATGCTGTCAAATTCGTTTTATTATCCTCATATTCACGTTTTGAATCAACATAAAACAGATTCGCTTTGTTCTTCTCAATAATACTAACCTCTCCATTTTCAAACATCTTTGTATTTGCGACTGCTATCAGTTCTGCATTATACACTCTATCAGCAAGTTCTTTATCCATTTTTATTGCATAAGAGATATCAGAAAACAATTTTCTTGCCTGTAGGATTACATCATATTTAACAACGTTATATTCTGAATCTGTTATATCATTCTTAATACCAGAAAGTTTATATTTATGTATATACGATCCAGGAAAATCAAGACTCTGCATTATACTTATATCTGTTCTACTTCCAACACCAGAAGGCGATCCAGACAATAATCCCACCTCAATATTCGGATTATCTGGTAACAGGTTGGTTTTATTGCCTAACTTCTTAGCATCACGAAGTTGCCTGTAATATTTTAAAGTAATATTGTTTTGCTCAATCTGCGATAGGATATCAGTAACTTTGGTTTGTCCATATATTGCAGACATAAACAGAACTGTCAGTATTACTATACTTATCTTTTTCATCATCTGTCTATTTTTTCATTCATCAAATGTAAACTGAATATCAGATATGAGATCAGGTTACATCATTATATTTTAATTCATTAGATACTGGTTAAAACAGTACTGTTTTAACCAGTACCTAGTTGTAACTATACCAACTTAGCAGTATCTGCTCTTCGCTCTTTATACCAGAAAACTATAGGTAAAACAAAAACATTAAGTACTGTAGAACTTAATAATCCTCCCAGAATAACAATTGCCATAGGACTCTGTATCTCATTACCCGGTTGATCTGATCTTAGCGCCATAGGAATAAGTGCTAAAGCTGCCGTAAGTGCAGTCATAAGTATCGGAATAAGTCTGTCCGCCGATCCTTTTATAATTGCTTTTTGATACGGTACTCCCTCCTCTATTAATGTATTATATCTGGAAACAAGAAGAATACCATTTCTGGTTGCAATACCAAACAGTGTAATAAATCCGATAATTGCAGGGATATTAAGTTCGCCTGATGTTACCATTATTGCAAAAACACCCCCTATAAGAGCAAGTGGCAGATTAAGCATAACTATACCTGTTGTATTAACACTCTTAAACTCCTGAAACAGTAAAACAAATATTAACAATAACGAAAGGAATGAAGCTAGCATAAGTGTTCTAGAGGCACTCTCTTCACTCTTAAACTGACCACCATACTCAACATATGTAGATTCAGGCATCTCTATTTCGTTATCAACAATACTCTGGATATCCTGTACTACACCTCTAACATCTCTTCCGGCAACATTGGCAGAGAGAACAAGTTTTCTCTTAACATTCTCTCTGTTTACCTGATTTGGTCCGGATGCTGATGTTATATTTGCAATATAACTGAACGGTATCTTATGCCCGTCTGGTGTATCAATAAGTGCATCACCTAATGCTTTTATCGATTTACGCTCATCTTCACCAAATCTAACAACCAGCGGGAATGATCTCTCATCTTCAAATATGGTACCTATCTTCTCTCCAGCAAATCCTACATCAATAAACTCAAGAAACTCTTTCATTGTAATCCCATATGCCGACATAACCTGATCCTTAGGTGTAATTTTTATTTGTGGTATATCAACCTGTTGCTCTAAAAACAGGTCAACCAATCCATCAACACCTTCAACCTTAGATTTTATCTCTTGCCCTATTCGGTACATATCTTTCAAATCTTTCCCAAATATCTTAACAGCAATGGCTGCTTTTGTTCCTGAAAGCATATGGTTTATTCTATGACTCAGAGGCTGTCCTACTTCAAAACTTATTCCCGGAATCTGAGAAAGCCTTGATCTTACATCCTCCAAAAATTCATCTCTTGATCTATCTTTAAGTATATATGGTACATCAATCTCTGAACTGTTAAGGCCTGCCGAATGCTCTGCCAACTCTGCACGCCCAGTCCTTCTTTCAACAATAGATATCTCTGGCACCTCTAAAAGTGTATGCTCAATTTTACGCCCTGTATTAACCGACTCTTCATACGATATCTCAGGCAAAGTTGCAGCTGTAATGGTTAATGTACCCTCATTAAACGATGGCAGAAAACTACGTCCGAATGTACCAACAATGGCAAAACTTCCAGCAAAAAGAATAACCACAATAGCAAGTACCGTAATCTTATATTTTAATATCCAGTTCAACGATTTCTCATACCACTTTGTTAATACCCTCTCTAACAAACTACCTTTTGAGTGTTTTTTAAGTTTTTTATCGTTTGTAAGCAGATATACCTCTAACACATTAGTAAGTGTCATTGCTATAAGTAACGATGCAAACAACGATATAATATACGTAATCCCAAGCGGTCGTAACATTCTCCCTTCCATTCCACTTAAGAAGAATAGCGGGATAAATGCTGCTATAATTATAAGAGTTGCATTTACTATTGACGATCGAATCTCTACAGATGCATTATATATAACTTTAATCTTTCCTAACTGCTGATTTTTTGGTAATGCAGCATTCTGCCTGAGCCGTTTATACACATTCTCAACATCAACAATTGCATCATCAACCAACGATCCTATAGCAATTGCCATACCTCCAAGAACCATAGTATTAATACCAATACCCATCATTTTAAGACATAAAATAGATATAAGAAGAGATATTGGGATTGATACCAATGATATTATTGTAACTCTAAAGTTCATTAGAAATAGAAATAATACTATAGTAACAAGAATACCACCTTCAATCAAAGCATCACTAACATTATTAATAGATCTGATAATAAAATCTTCCTGCTTAAATATGTTCTGATGAAAATTAACATCTGCAGGCATATTTGGTCTTATATCTTTGAGTGTCTGCTTTATCTTCTCTGTAAGCTCAAGCGTATTTACATTTGGTTGTTTTGTAATAAGAACAACTGCTGCATCTTTAAGATTATATGATCCTGAACCAATAATTGGTGCCGTTGATATTTTAACCTCAGCAACATCTCCAAGTTTAACTGGTAAACCACTATTAAGTTGCAGTACCCTTGAATTCATCTTATCTATATCTGAGGTACGACCTAACCCCCTGATAATATATCTATTTCCATATTGTTCCAGATATCCTCCGGGAACATTCTTAAATCCACCTGAAACATTATCAACCAATGTTCCTAGGCTAACCTTGTAATATTCCATCTTTTTAGGGTCTGGCAATATCTGATACTGCTTAAAATGCTCACTAAATATTGTAACCTGCGCAACTCCATTAACAGAAAGTAATCGTGGTCGTAATACCCATTCAGCCTCTGTTCTTAAATCAATCATCGATGTTGAGTCTGAGGTAAGAGCCATAACAAATATCTCTCCCATTATCGACGATTGTGGCATAAGTGTGGGCGTTCCTACCCCTTCCGGAAGTTGCCCTATTATAGTCTGTATCTTTTCGCTTACAATCTGTCTGGCATTATACACATTCATACTCCAGTCAAACTCTACCCAAACTATAGAGTATCCTTGTGCCGACGATGAGCGTACTCTTCGTATTCCTGTAGCACCATTTACAGCAGTTTCTAACGGGAAGCTAACCAATCGTTCTACCTCTTCTGGCGCCATTCCGTGTGCTTCTGTCATTACAACAACTGTAGGTGCTGTTAAATCAGGAAACACATCTGTATCCATCTCTCTTATAGTATAAACTCCAGCTATACTAATAAGCACAGATGCTATTATTATGAGAAGCTTATTCTCTAAAGAAAATCTTATAATATTTTTTACCATGACTTCAATTTTTTATTGTCCGTTTCTTTTTTCATTACACACATACACAAATAATTAGTGTGTATGTGCAGGAACAGCATCAGACATAGAAGCCTGTTTAACACTAAATGCACCACGTGTTACTACTAAATCGCCAACACTTAAACCTTTGGTCACAGTCCAAAAATTACCATCTGTAACACCCAATTCTACTTCACGCTTAACATATGTTTCCCCGGCAAGTTGCACATAAACCCAATAAACATTTTCTGACTCAATAAGTGCTGAGTTAGGAACAAATATTACCTTATCAGATTTCTTTGCTTTTAGGAAAACCTTACAGTATGAATATGTAATAAGATTTTTAGATGCAGGCAGTTTAAAATATATAGGAATATAAGGTGAATCATAGAAAGCAGCTACTCCAGTATTCATTTTTACACCACCCAGATTCTCTGTAGACAAAATCTCTTTATCGTAATCTGTAACAAAATTAGCCGACTGTATTTCGTCAAGTCTGTTAGCATATTTCTTTGGTAAATTTACTCTTAACATAACTGTTTTTCCAATCTGCATCTTTGCTATTATCTGCCCAGACTCTACATATTGTCCTTCTTTTACCAATATCTCTGTAATAATTCCTTTCGCTGGCGATATAATACCTTTACCCTTTTCGCTGTAATTTTTAGTAAGGTTATTATACTCTGCTAGAATCTTCTCATAATCGTTCTTTGCAGCTTCATACTCTTTAGTTGATACAATATTATCTCTATTCAACTCTTCTACCCTGTCAAAATTATTTTTTGCCTTATCTAAATCGGCCTTTAGTTTAAGCACCTTCACATTGTAACTATCCTCAAGCATTCCGCCATTAACAGATACAAGAATTTCACCCGTATTTATTCTCTTACCCTGAACAAAGTTATCGTTAAGACTAATAACACCAGAAGTTTGAGCAACAATCTCTATTTCATTTGTATTTGATGGAACAATCTCTCCGGCAGTATTAATTATCTCATTAAAATCTCTCTTTACAATTCGTTCTACCTTAAAATCAGTATTCCACACCTGTTCTTTCAGAAAAGCAATATCATTTGCTCCCTCTTTATTTGCCATTTCAGCTTCATGTATAGCATCATGTTCATCGGAATATACTTTTATACCATCAACTTTTACAGTGTATATTTTCCCTCCTTTATTTATCTCAAACAAAAGATAAGCTGCCCCCTCAACTTCAGGATGTATCTTAAACTTATATATACCCTTACGTAAGGGTCTCTTCAATGTCTGTTTTATTCCTGTTTTACCAATAACCATTTTTAAAGTTACACTAGCACCATCAAGTGGTTTAAAATCTTTTAGTTGGGTGAAATGAGCAAGTACTTCTGAATTCTTACCCTTCACAAAAGGATCTGCCTCTCCAAACATCTCAAAATCATCTGAAAACACGGTATAACTGTTTTTAACTTCATCATGTGCATGATCGTCATGCTGATCAGAACTACTTGCCCCATGAGGGTGCCCATGTCCGTGTCCTGTTCTTTTATTATAGCACGATGAGAGTACAAATACTCCAATAAATAATATAAAATATATCGATTTCATTTCTTTTGTTTTTATATAATATCTTTTTATCATAAGCTCTTTACTAACACGCTCGAACCCACAACAAAATCTGACAAAAGTCAGATAATTGTTGCGAGACGAACACATACTCTGCATTCGGTAGTATTAATTATTAATGTTTGTGATCTCCATCATGATCGTGGTCATGATTATGATCGTGGTCGTGATCATGGTCTTTATCTTTGTGATCGTCACACTTTTTATCGTGTTTATGATCACACTCACCGTCATGTTTGTGATTACACTCTTTTGCCTCTTCACCCTCTTTTACTTCATAACTCTCCTGATCCGGCTTAGCCTGATCGTGAGAATGAGCATCGTCTGAATGAACAGTACCATCTTCGTGTGTATGAACTCCTTTTTTCTGTGTATTACCGCCACAAGAAGCTAAAAGCAATCCTGCAACAGAAAAGATAAATAATAACTTTTTCATAATTTTCTGTTTTTGTAAAGAACTATTATAATGATGAATACAGAGCATTATACAGGAAAGGTACAAAACATTACAGATATGTGTAATGCTTATACACAAATGTTATTGACAACAATCCCGTAGAATATCTTAATAAAAATTATGAAAAGTAAGGCGGAGCCCTTAAAGGAACAGCCCTCAGAAATTTATCGGGCAGTTTAGATACTATATAATAGCCAGATTCATCTGAATCAGAATCTGCAAATACATTAAAATCAAAATCTGTACAGCTAAGAAACGCTACAATAAATTGCGATATATTAATCTGAACCGGATCTACATTAAAATGACAATGATTATGCCCATGATCTCCTCTCTCATTTACTGAGCAACACTCATTATTTAAACCAATACTGTTATCTGAATGAGATAAGTGAAATGAGCCATCGCTATGGTAGTGCCCTTCTGCAACATCATCATCACATAAGTGAGTATGGCTCAGTACCGTTGATCCTATTTTATCATGATGATGATGAGACACCACTCCATGAGCAATAACAACAAGGTATGAAGCTAAAAGTATAAATGATGATATTTTATTTTGTATAGACACGGCGTAAATATAATTAATAAAAATAGTATTTGAATGTATTTTATAGTTAATTAACAATAACCAACCACTTTTTAGTACAAAAAAACATGCATCAACAATTTTATTTCGGAATAACCGTACTTAATTTCATTAATTGCAATATTCCTTTGATCAGACATTTATATTTTTCATATTTGCATAAATCAATTAGCAAAACAGATATATATATAAAATTCATGCAAACATTACTTATGTTTTGCATGTTTACTGTAAGCATAAAACATATTATTATATAATGTCAAAAATAGTATCATTATCAGAGGCATCATCTATAGCATTACATGGCATAATATTAATTGCCAGATCAGATAGTAATTTAAATGTTATTAAAATAGCAGAAGAAACAGGTAATTCTAAACACCATGTTGCAAAGGTTATGCAACGCTTAGTTAAAGAGGGTTTCATTGAATCTCATCGTGGCCCTAACGGAGGATTTGTGCTTGTTAAAGACCCTAAAGAGATAACTTTTCTTGAGATATATGAAACAATAGAAGGGAAAATAGTGGTTCACGAATGCCCAATGAATAAACAAATTTGTCCGTTCGGAAAATGTATAATGAAAAACCTTACAAATAAGCTTACTCTGGAGTTTAAAGAGTACTTATCTAAACAGACTCTGGACACTTACATTTAATTTTTTTTAATTTTTTTTTGGAGTTGTAAAAAAAATACTCTTATTTTGGCATTATAATACCGAAATACTTAAATGTAACTTATTACAATATACAACGTAGAACAAAAAGTTTAACAATTTAATACTAAATAAAATGGGAATGTTTTGTTATCAATGTCAGGAAGCCGCTAAAGGTACAGGTTGTACAGTAAACGGAGTTTGTGGTAAAAAATCAGATGTTGCAAATCTTCAGGATTTACTTGTACATTCAGCAAAAGGTGTTGCTGTATATAGTGGTGAACTACGAAAAGTAGGTTACAGTAATAAAGCTGTAAATAAATACCTTCTTGAATCTCTGTTTATAACTATTACAAACGCAAACTTTGATGCTGATGCTATTGTTAAGAGCATTAAAGAGGGTGTTGAACTTAGAGACGAGTTAAAGAAGGTTGCTGCTGAAAAAGGTATTACATCTAAATTTGCCGATCATGATGTTGCAACCTGGATACCTGGAGACAGAAATGAACTTGAAACAAAATCAGAAACTGTTGGAGTTCTAAGAACAGAAAATGAAGATGTGAGATCTCTAAGAGAGCTTATAACTTACGGATTAAAAGGTCTTGCTGCTTACGGGCATCATGCTATGAACCTTGAAAAAGAGAATCCTGAGATCTACTCGTTTGTTGAGAAAGCACTTGTAGCTACACTTGACGACACTCTTTCTGCTGACGATCTTGTTGCTCTTACTCTAGAAACAGGTAAATTTGGTGTTGATGTAATGGCTCTTCTTGATGCTGCTAATACTGAGGCATACGGACACCCTGAAATTACTGAGGTAAACATTGGCGTTGGTACTAACCCTGGTATCCTTATTTCAGGTCACGATCTTAAAGATATAGAAGAACTTCTTGAGCAGACTGATGGAACTGGTGTTGATGTTTATACACACAGTGAGATGTTACCGGCACACTACTATCCTGCATTTAAAAAGTATAAACATTTTGTTGGAAACTATGGTAGCTCATGGTGGAATCAGAATCCAGAGTTTGAATCGTTCAACGGACCTGTTCTGTTTACTACAAACTGTATTGTACCTCCTAAATCAGGTAACACATACGCCGACAAGGTTTATACAACCGGAGCAGCAGGATTCCCTGGTTTTAAACATATTGCCGACAGACCAGAAGGTGGAAAGAAAGATTTTAGCGCAGTAATTGAGCATGCGAAGAAATGTGCAGCACCAACTGAAATTGAATCGGGAACAATTGTTGGAGGTTTCGCTCACAATCAGGTTATTCAATTAGCTGATAAAGTTGTTGACGCAGTTAAAACAGGAGCTATCAAGAAGTTCTTTGTAATGGCTGGCTGTGATGGTAGAATGAAAGACAGAAACTACTACACTGAGTTTGCTGAGAAACTACCACAAGATACCGTTATTCTTACAGCTGGTTGTGCTAAATACAGATATAACAAACTTGCACTTGGCGATATAGGAGGTATTCCTAGAGTTCTTGATGCTGGTCAGTGTAACGACAGTTACTCTCTTGCAGTTATTGCTCTTAAACTTAAAGAGGTGTTTGAGCTTAACGATATCAATGAACTTCCTATTGCATACAATATTGCATGGTACGAGCAAAAAGCTGTTATTGTTCTTCTTGCACTTCTTTATCTTGGAGTAAAGAATATACATTTAGGACCAACACTTCCTGCGTTCCTTTCTCCAAATGTAGCTAAGGTTCTTGTTGAGAACTTCGGTATAGCCGGCATTGGAACAGTAGACGAAGACATGAAGATTTTTCTTTCATAATGGCATATAACATAAGAATTTCTTAGAGAGGTGATGATATTCACCTCTCTTTGTTAAAAAATTGGTTTTTTTATTGATTTTTATTACATTAGAAGACCAATACTAACCTTTTTTGTATGAAAAGACTGATAAAACTAATAATCCCGCCACCTAAGTGGAGAAAACCGGTAATTATTCTGGTGGGCATTCTGTTTGGTCTCGCAGCTTTCACATTTCATATTTCAAAAGCTTCGTCATATCTGTCAGACGATTCAGAGACTTGCATAAATTGCCACATAATGGTTCCGCAATATACCACATGGGGACACAGTTCGCACCGGGAATGGACCAATTGTAACGACTGTCATGTCCCACATGATAACGTTGCTAATAAATATTATTTTAAAGCTAAAGATGGCCTGAGACACGCTACGATATTCACTTTACGTAACGAGCCTCAGGTTATTTTTATTAAGGAGGAGGGTAAAAAGGTTGTACATCAAAACTGTATACGATGTCACGAGAAGTTACTCACTGATGATAAGCTTCTGACTATGACCAATAAAAAAGTTCATCCTAAAACAGATAGGGTGTGCTGGGATTGCCATAGAGAAGTACCTCATGGTAGAGTTAATAGTTTAGCCTCAACTCCTAACGCAAGAACTCCTGTTGAAAACAGAGAGTATCCTGACTGGCTAAAAAATGCATTAAAAAACCAAAAAAAAGAAACTAAATAACATATTAACCTATGGAAGAAAAACTAAAAAACTCAAGAAAACCTTGGGTAAACTGGATTCTGTTTATTGGAACAATGGTTATAGTATTTTTTATAGGACTATTAGCATCGTCTATAATTGAAAGAAAAGCAGAGGCAGAGTTTGCCTACACCCCACAAGTTGATATAAACGAGTGGGAACCTCGTAATGAGGTATGGGGACAAAATTTCCCTAAAGAGTATCAATCGTATATGCAGACTGCAGATACATCGTTTGCCAGCAAGTATAATGGCGGAAAGATGATTGATATGCTTGAGGTTGACCCAAGATTAGTAGTTCTTTGGGCCGGTTACGGATTTGCTAAGGACTATAACCAAGGTCGCGGACACTATTACGCTATTGCCGATCTGAATAACTCACTCAGAACCGGCGGACCTACAAATGATAAGGATGGTCCTATGCCTAGTACATGCTGGACATGTAAAAGTCCAGATGTACCAAGAGTTATGAACGAAGAAGGTGTTGCTGAATTCTATAAAGGCAAATGGTCTAGACTTGGTTCAGAAATTGTAAATCCTATTGGATGTGCCGATTGTCACGATCCGGAAACAATGAACCTTCGTTTAAGTCGTCCGGCTCTTATTGAGGCATTTGAGAGAAACGGAAGAGATATCACTCAAGCTTCGCATCAGGAGATGAGGTCGCTTGTATGTGCTCAGTGCCATGTTGAATACTATTTTAACAAGAACACAGTTGAAGGAGCAAACTATCTTACATTACCTTGGACAAATGGTATGAGTGCAGAGGAGATGGAGAAGTATTATGACGATATGGATTTTAAAGATTGGACTCACAAACTTAGTAAGGCTCCAATGTTAAAAGCTCAACATCCTGGTTACGAAGTATATCTGACTGGTGTTCATGCATCAAGAGGTGTATCATGTGCCGATTGTCATATGCCATATAAGTCAGAAGGTGGTATGAAGTTCACTGATCATAAGATTCAAAGTCCGCTTAACAACGTTGCAAATACTTGTCAGGTATGTCATAGAGAAGAGACAGACAGACTTGTAAAAGATGTATATGAAAGACAAGACAGGATTATTGAGAACAGAGACGAGCTAGAAGTTCTTCTGGTTAGAGCACATGTTGAAGCTAAAAAAGCATGGGATCTTGGAGCAAAAGACAAACAGATGAAAGATGTTCTTAAAGGCATCAGACACGCACAGTGGAGGTGGGATTATGCAGCTGCCAGCCATGGCGGAAGTTTCCACTCGCCAGTTGAAACATCAAGAGTAATTGCTACAGGTATTACTATTGCACAGGAGACAAGAATTAAACTTGCCAGAATACTTGCTACATTAGGACATAACGAAGAGGTTCCATATCCGGATATTGCTACAAAAGCAAAAGCCCAACAATACATTGGTCTTGACATGGAAAAACTTCATAAAGAGAAGAATATGTTCAAAAAGAACCTTCTGCCAAAATGGATTGAAGAAGCAAAAGCGAGAGAGAGTAAAATGGAAATTAAAAAAATATAATTAATACTTCGTGCAGAGTTATTGTATAATATAACTCTGCACGTTAATTTAACATGCCTTGCTATACAACCATACTCAGTATAAAAATTTTCAAACACAAACAGATATCATATCTGAATATGTATAGCAAATAACTGCCTAAAAATATTGATTATGAAAAAAGCATTAACACTATTAGCGTTAGCTATATTGGGTACTATTGGTGCATATGCACAGCTTACAGTATCAGCAGAATACAGACCAAGAGCAGAGTACCGACACGGATATAAAACACTTGCTGCAACTGATCAGGAAAATGCATTCTTTATATCACAAAGAACAAGGTTAAATATCATGTTCAATACCAGTAAATTAAAAACCAAATTCTCTTTACAGGATATCAGAACATGGGGTAGTCAACCACAATTGGTAGTTGCCGATGGTCTTACATCTATACACGAGGCGTGGGGTGAACTTCTTTTTACAGATGCTATATCGTTAAAAGTTGGTAGACAAGAGGTAATATATGACGACCATAGAATATTCGGAAGCGTTGGATGGGCTCAACAGGCAAGAAGTCATGATCTTGCTATTCTGAAATACGAGAAGAGTTTTAAACTTCATCTCGGACTTGGATGGAATCAGGAAAAAGAGCAACTTAACACCAATTACTACACTGTAAACAACTATAAAACAATCCAATACCTGTGGTTTAACAAAAAATTTGGCAAGTATACATTAAGCCTTCTGTTCCTGAATAATGGGCGCGAACATATTACGTTAGGAAAAACACCACGACAGATAAACTATAGTCAGACAATTGGTCAGAGATCTGTATACAAAACTGGCAAGTTCAGTGCAGCACTCAACCTATATCTGCAAACAGGAAAAGATCCAGCAGATAACGATCTAAGTGCATTTAATACAAGAATAGATTTAGGTTATAAGATAAATAGTAAATTTGGTATATCTGGTGGATATGAATATCTGTCTGGCAACGATATGGTAAACCCTGAAAGCAAAAACAAAGCCTTTACTCCACTTTATGGTACTAACCATAAATTTAATGGATGGATGGATTACTTTTATGTAGGTAACCACGCTAATAATGTTGGTTTACAAGATATTTTTGTTGCGCTAACATACAATGTAAAGAATTGGAAAGTACAACTTCATAACCACTACTTTTTATCAGCAGCACCAATTGAAGATCCTGTTAATTTAGATGAAGCATCAAGCGGATTAGGTAATGAGATTGATATGTCTGTTAATTACAAATTCTCAGATTATGTTAACATATCGGCTGGTTACTCGCACATGATTGCAGCAGAGAGTATGAGCTTTATTAAGTCAGGCGACTATAAAGAGACAAACAACTGGGCCTGGTTAATGATAAGTATAAAGCCTACCCTATTTAAATGGAATAAAGAATAACATCCTTAATACGACTCTATTACACATGAAAAACAACAAACGAAAAATATGGGAATCACCATGGAGTTATAAAGAGGGCTGGATTATTTCAGCCTCTCTTCTTATTATTGGTTTCTTTCTGGAATACGTTACAAAAAACAGTTTCAGAACCAATATATCATGGCCTACAAATTTTTATATCCTTTTAGCAATTGTAGCCATTACAGTTTCTGCCTATATATTTGGCAAACACAGCAAGTTTATTAAATGGGCATGCAGTATTCCTGCAGCTATTACTGCTGTAACTGTATTTACTGTGCTTACACTGGCAATGGGATTCACTATTCAGGATAGTAGTGCAAACAGCGAAATTGTTAACGCATTAGGACTATCAGACATTACACACTCCTGGCCGTTTATTCTAAGTCAGATATATCTGCTTACAACACTCGGAATGGTTATACTAAAACGTATAATACCTATAAACATAAAAAATATAGGTTTCACACTTAATCATTTAGGACTATGGATAGCCGTATCGGCTGGTGTTTTAGGCTCCGGCGATCTTATTAGATTAACAATGGATCTGCATGAGAACGATACCAACTGGATTGCCAAAGATGAATCTGGTAACAGCATTGAGCTACCAATTGCATTTGAGTTAAAGGATTTCTCGCTAGAAGAGTATAATCCGAAAATGGGATTGGTAGACAACATATCTGGCGAGCTTATTCACAAAGATGGAAAGAACCTGTATCTTGTTGACAATAAAATAACGTGCAATATAGATAATTACAAGATAACTGTTGATACATTCTACAACGAGTCAGGGTTTGTTTTCGGAAGATACGTACCTGTAAACGATATAGGTGCAGCTCCGGCAGCCCTTGTTCATATTACAAACACCGTAACAGGCGATACCATAAGCGATTGGATATCGTGTGGTAGCTTTAGAATGCCTTATAAGTCTGTTAAGTTAGACTCTGTAAAGTCGTTACTGATGATACCGCCAGAACCAAAGAAGTTTACATCTGACGTAAAGATATTTACTCAGGAGGGTAACAGTTTCGCTGCCTCAATAGAGGTTAATAAACCTGTTAAGGTTCAAGATTGGGAGGTATATCAGCTAAGCTATAACGACGAGATGGGCAAATGGTCGTCGTTATCGGTTATAGAGCTTGTGAAAGACCCTTGGTTAAATGTTGTATACACAGGAATATATATGATGATTATCGGTGGACTATTCCTGTTCTGGAAAGGTAAAAAGAACTCAAAAACTGAATAAAATGGCCTGGATAAATTTTCCATTATATGCGATTGTATCTGGTATTTTATGGATACTAGGCGCAACAGTTAGTTGGACCCGACTAAAAAGAAGTAACATACTTGCAATTATTCTTAGCACAATAGGAACCATAGTATTTGGAGTATTTATTACCAAATTATGGCTTGTATTGGAGAGACCACCAATGAGAACACTTGGCGAAACAAGGTTGTGGTACTCTATGTTTCTTGCAGCAATAGGTGTTGTAACATTTATAAGGTGGCAATATAAATGGTTTCTTACCTACAGTTTACTAATGGCAATACTGTTTATTGTAATAAATATTCTGAATCCTGAGACCTATAACAAAACGCTTATGCCTGCTCTGCAAAGTGTATGGTTTGTACCACATGTAATTGTATACATATTTTCATACGCACTGCTTGCAGCCTCATCGTTAGTAGCCGTTTTTGGATTGTACAATATATATATCAAAAAGAAAAACGATGTTACAGGATTGAAAGATCTGGCAGACAATATTGTATATATTGGTTTTGCATTTCTTACATTTGGTTTACTGTTTGGTGCTTTATGGGCAAAGGAGGCATGGGGACACTACTGGACCTGGGATCCTAAAGAGACATGGGCATTCATTACATGGATGGGATATCTTGTATACATTCATCTTAGTTATAAACATACAAAAAGCTATAAGACCGCTTTCTGGGTTTTATCACTTGCATTTGTATTTCTGTTGATATGCTGGTTCGGTATAAACTATATGCCTAGTGCAGCAAATAGTGTTCACACATATAGTTCATAAAATTAAAAAGGGTGCTGCGGGCACCCTTTTCAGTACAAAAAACTAATTGAACAATTATCAAAAAATGAACGGATGACATATCTTCTGTTATACAAATAACAGTGATACCATGATATAATCAATCTACATGCCATCTTATATATAGGCTTAATTATCAACAGCTAACAAAAAAGAACAATATAATAATTGTTAACCTTCCTCTATGTGTCACTATTCGAGACAGTTGCTATGGCTAATTTCATGACACTGTAATAATAAATGACACTTTACTCTGCATTATCAAACTATATTAACCAATATAAAAAGGTTTAATCTACCTAAGCAGTTGTACAACACATCCTGTTTATTAAATAAAACATTAAACTATTAATGTATTAAAATAATCATAGAGGTAAATAAACTATAAGTATGGTTATTCAACAACCCGTGTTTAACAGTTACATACTTTAAACAAAATCTACTATGAAATTTATAAACAGTATTACTAAATCAACCCAATTCAAAGAGAGTTTAAAAAGCTCTCTGGTAATCTTTCTGCTCTCTGCATCCCTTATATCAACAGAGATTATATGGACAAGGGTATTCTCAGCAGAATACTTTTACACATTTGCTTTTCTGGTATTATCACTATCTATTCTGGGTTTAGGACTCGGATCTCTTACGGCAAGACTGTTTCCGGCTCTTAAAAACCCTAAAAACTACCCTCTGTTATTTATTATCACATCGTTGCTAATGGTTGCATCGCCTGTGTTAGTCTTAAAACTGGACATAGACTTTACAAAGGTATTCTCTTCTGGCATTATGATACTAAAAGTATTAGCATCGGTATTGCTGCTCAGCTCATCGTTTTTTGCAGGCGGAATTATACTTGCCTCCTACTTTAGCAGATCGCATAAAAAGATAGATATCTTATATACCGCAGATCTTATAGGAGCCGGTTTTGGTGTACTTATGTCGGTAGTTTTAATGAATCTGTTTGAGACACATATTGCGCTGTTTTTAATTGTTGTACCGGTGCTGTTATGCGGAATAATATTATCGAGACATATTCATAAAACATGGTGTAGTATATTAATTGTACTTGTTTTATGCATTATACCATTCTCTAAAGATCTGCTTACAAAGCAGAAAGAGGAACGTGCTACTGTTATATTTGAGCATTGGGACGCTATGGCTAAGATTAAGATATTTGACTTTGGTAAAGAGGCCTGGGGTATAAATATAGATAATGCTGCTAATAGTCCGGTTATTGCTTTTGATGGCAATTGGGAACAGTTAAAAACCAAAGATAATATTACAAGTTTTCCGGTTAGCTACCTGATAAATCAGTTTGACTCTTGCACATTTCTATCGTTAGGTGCAGGTGGTGGTGGCGATGTTTTGCATGCTCTTAACCAGGGAGCTACCGAGGTACATGCTGTTGAGGTTAACAGCTTTATAAATAAGATGCTTACCTCTGGTTTTCTGAAAGATTTCTCTGGCAATATATATAACGATCCCAGAGTAACAGTTGCATCAGAGGATGGTCGCATATATGTTAAGCGCTTTAAAGATAAGTTTGATATCATCTACTCTTTAAGTTCTAACACCTTCTCTGCGTTTGCATCAGGATCGTTTGCTCTGGCAGAGAATTACCTGTTTACAACAGAGGCTTTTGTTGATTATTACCAGTCGTTATCAGATAAAGGATATCTGGTAATGGAGCACCAGTTCTATATCCCACGCATGGTTGGTGAGGTAATGGATGCTCTTAAGGTTTTGAATGTTGATAAACCAGAAGAGCATATAGCGGTATATAATTTTCCTACATACAGGCGTAAGGTTCTTATAGTTAGCAAACAGCCATTGCAAGAGGAGACTCTGAACAATGCAATATATCCTCTGTTACCCGAATATCACAAATATATTCATCTGCTGTACCCTTGTGCCGATTCGCTTAAACACAATATGGTAAACAGAATTGTAACAAACGGATGGCAAAGTGTACAGAACAAATCGCCAATAGATATCTCGCCATGTACCGATAACAAACCATTTATTGCTCAGTTAGGATTAATGAAAAACTTCTCTTTTGATAAACTAACCAAGGTTATGCCGTGGGAGTTTATGGGATTTCCGGTATCTAAACTACTTATAATTATTATCCTTATTGTTGTTACAGCAGTTATAATACCTCTTAACATATTACCATACTTCAGAAAAGGTCCAAAAATAAAGGCACAAGGCTTACTATACTTCTTTACTATTGGTTTTGCCTTTATGGTTGTTGAGATTGTGTTAATACAGAAATACACATTGATTATAGGTGCCTCATCGTACACATTAATGTGTATACTGTTTGTTCTTCTGCTTGCATCAGGGGTGGGCAGCAAGTTTGCCTATAAGTTCAGAAACTATGTGCCATTTGTATTTATCTTAGCCTGGGTTATTGCCGATATATTTGTGTTCCCTATTGCTATAAATAATATTGCTGACAAATCGGTTATAGCACGTATGGCTTATACAGTAATGTGGATATTCCCTCTGGGATTCTTTATGGGAATGCCTTTTGTAAAAGGTACAAAGAAAACAGGCGAATTAATTGACTGGGGTTTTGCAATAAATGGTGCCGCATCGGTTGTTGGCTCGGTTATTGTACTTATTCTTGCATTCAACTACGGATTTAATGTTGCTATTCTGTCGGGTGCAGTAGCATACATATTTGCCATGACACTTCTGTTGAACAAAAAAAGGTGGTATTAGCCACAACACTAATAATAACTACTTTCACACCAGAAAATCGCCACAGCTTGTGGCGATTTTACTTTTTATAAGGCATAAAAAAAGGGAGCGCTACACTCCCTTATATAAATTATAAACCATACTCTTACTTCTTATCCTCTTCCTCCTTCTCATTGAGAATTATCTCCTCTACACCTCTCTTATTCTTTATATCTTCAATAATCCACTCAAGTTCAGAATCCTTTCCGTCTATCTTATCCTTTATTGAGGTTGTTACATGCTCATCAGGATATATTCCGTGTCCCTTTATATTGGTTTTGTAGTGTGGCTGAATAAGAACATGACCAAATGAGAAGTTTATATTGGTGTTTGGCGTTTTACGCTTTGGCATAGCACCGGCTACGGTACCATTATAGGCTCCACCAGTCTCCTCTCCTACAAACACAGCCCTTCCGGAACCTTTAAGATTTGATGATATTATACTGGATGCCGAGAATGAACCACCGTTAATTATTACATATACATCGCCCTTAAATCTGTTTAATCTTGGCTCTTTTAGTTTAGATTGTTTAAATGCATAGTATAACCTTCCGTCGTCTCCTCTGTGAACTTTCATATAGCGTCCTATACCAAATCCCCATCTTATTGGTGTTATAATTAAATGAATAATCTTACCAACGGTTGATGCATTACGAAACATTCCCAGATGCGTCATACTGGTTCTTTTTGTAACTACTGATTTATCAAGAAAAACAAAACTTGTATCTGCCAGATAGGAGTAAAGATTAGCTACATCGTTCAGTTTACCTCCGGTATTATCTCTCAGGTCAATTATAAGTATATTTGCCTTTGCTGAATCAATAGCAGCAAAGCTTTTTTTGTAGAAACGCTTACCTGAGAGTGCAAAACTCTTTATGCGCATAAAAGCTATTGTACTATCCTTATCAATAAATCTGAGTTTTCTAGATCCAATATGTATACCTTTTGGTTTATCCTTTTTTAAGGTATCTGCCTTTGCAATATCAACAGTATCTCTCTTTACAGAGTCTAACTTAACATTGGCAACAGAGTCTTTCTTCTCTTTTTTATCAAGCGCTCTTAAGCAGGTAACAAGTGTTGTGTCTCTATAACTTGTTTTAAACATTATACTGTCATATACCCCTGTCTCTGTATAAAAGAATCTTGAGAACGACCAGGAATAGCGTCTGTTTAAGAATGTTTTGTTATAGCCGTCAGATGCATAATCTTTTTTGTACTTATCAATGATATCTGCTGTTTTAATGCCATTTACACTAACAACCTCCGATCCCGGTTTAATATCCTTATAGTCCGATTTATTCTTTATTATATATAGCTTATTGCCATCGTATTCATATGTAAACTTTTTAAGTGGATGTTTACTCTTACGGCCATATTTACGTTTCTCCTCTTTAGTGAGTCTCTTTACTGGTGGCGACACCTGAATATGCCCCTGGCCTACGCATGCAATTACAGGGCTTATTTTATGGTAAAATTCAAGGCTTGTTAGTGGCTCTTTTATGGTTGTTTTAAGACTATCAAATTTATAGTCCAGTTTCTCCTTACTTATGTACCAATATAGCTCGGGGTGCAGCTTCTGTAGTTTATTG
Source organism: Bacteroidales bacterium UBA6680 (assembly GCA_002454955.1). GTDB lineage: Bacteria > Bacteroidota > Bacteroidia > Bacteroidales > UBA6680 > UBA6680. The sequence goes on along the minus strand of DKJY01000034.1, from coordinate 7,001 downwards.
TATACATAATCTACATCGTTTTTCAGCTGTTTTACACTATATTTTTGTTCTATTTTACGATTATGATTTTTAACAGAGACACATCCTGCCAGAACAATAATAATCAATGGTATAACAATTCTTTTCATATAATAGTTTTAATGTTTTATTTTAAAACAATAGTAATAAAAATCGTGCCAAGTTGGTTATCTTTTAATAATCTTTTGTAACAACAGCACTGCATATATTTTTGTCAACCCAAAATAGTTATAAAACTGAAACCATATTAAATATGGTGTAATTTTATTACTAAACACCTGTTTTTTTATAAAGGCGAAAAGATAAAAAAAGCCGCACCCTGAAAAGAGTGCGGCTATATAACTTATAAGTTAGTTTTATTAATGCTTATGTCCTTTGCATGAACCATGATCGTGTTTATGCTCACCACTATGTTTGTGATTACAATCTTTACCATGTTTGTGGTCGCACTTTTTACCCTTAATGTTTGCCTTATACCCCATATCCTTAAGAGCCTTTACAAGCTTCTCAGGTGTTGTTTTGTCAGCACGATAGGTAACAACAACAGTTTGCTTCTCAAGACTAACATCAAACTTAGAAACACCTTTCTCAAATCTGAAGTTATCCTCAATCTTTTTCTTACAAGATCCACAATCCATTTCAACCTCAATAGTACAGGTTTTTTTCTCTTTCTTTGCTCCTGCAAAAGCAGTAGATACAGTACTCATAGCAAATGCTGCTATCATAAATACGGTTAATAATCTCAAGTTTTTCATCTTTAATATGTATTTAGTTATTGAATAAATTAAATAATTAATCTCTGTTTATTGCCCAACGGAAACCTACAAAGAACTTACGTCCGTGTAGTGGTCCCCATATCATCGACGAGTCAAAGTAGTTGCCAAACGGATTTGAAGAGTCTACAATTGGATTGTCTTGTGTATAATTACCAAGATTCTCAACACCAACATACGCACTACCCCATCTGAAATACTTTGTTACCTGAGCATTAAATATCGGATATGCATCAAATCTCTCGTCACGCTGGAACTCTGCCGGAAGCTGCGATGTATTTGGCAAACGCCCATCGCCATTAAGCTGTGCTGTAAAATCAATCTGCCATATCTTCATTGGTGTTGAGTACGACAGGTTGAATAGTCCCTTATATTTACTTACCAGTGGTTTCTCTCTTAACTCACCATCTATGGTCTCTTTTACAATATTGTATCTGTAAGCCATTACTATCTCAAGGTTCTCTACAAGTGTACTGTTCATCTCTATCTGAAAACAGTCTGAGTATGCATCGCCATTAAGATTAGAGAAGATAACCTTTGACGGATCGCTGTCTACATCGGCAACAACCTTGTTCTGGAACTCTGTATGGTAATACTCTATATTAAATGATAATTTTCTGTATTCGCCAACATTAATGTACTGAGTAATATTAATTCCGTAGTTAAGCGCCTCCTCCATCTCATCAAGATCTGAAGGGATAACAAACTGACGCGAACTTGCCATATAACGAGTATTCTCTGCCAACAGAACTGTACGTCTGTATCCTTTACCAATAGATCCTCTTACGTGTGTTTTCTCAAACGGATTATATTTAAGGTGAAAACGTGGTGTAAAGAATGTTCCGTACTCATTATGAAAATCGGCTCTTAAACCTACAAGTGCTGTAAGTTTATCATTTGGCATAAACGTATACTCACCAAACATACCCGGTACAGTAATATCTGTTACATTATTTGCAAGTTTAAATGTCTCATCGTATCTGTCGAACTTAAAACTTGCACCAACATTATATTTATGAACATCGCTTCCAATATTGGACTGAAAGATAAAGTTTGCGTAGAAGCTATTCTGCTTAGCATCGTAGTTTCTAAGACCAATCTTTGTCTTCTGATCGTGAGTTGTGAATGATGTTATAAGTCCAAAGCTTGATACCTTATCAGAGAAGATATATCCGTTTTTATAGAACAGCTCAAATCTGTTTGAGTTAATATCTATATCGTAACGATTACCATTTGCCATAGGCTCCTTCTGTCCTCCAAGTCTGTCCTCTTTAAGAATTCTGTATCCTAATCTTGCATCAAAACCATTACCCGGCTTATAGTGCCATCTGTTAAAGAAGTTATACTGTCTTGTCTTAGGCATATCCATAAAACCATCGTTGTTATCGTCATGCTCAAGGCTCATATCCTCAAAATGGAACATTGCAAGCGTACTCCACTTATCGTTAAGCAGAATAGATCCGTTCATATTGGTCTCAAACTTACCTGCACTACTCGCAAACCCGTTCAAAAAGAACTTCTCACTTGTTGCAGGTTTCTTATACTCAACATTTATCTGTCCGGTAATTGCCTCGTAACCATTCTTAACAGACGATGTTCCTTTTGATACCTGAATTGCTTCCATCCACGATCCTGGTATATACCCTAGCCCGTATGGTGTAGCAAGTCCTCTCAGGTTTGGTATGTTCTCTGTCATCATCTGCACGTATGTTCCTGTTAATCCCAGCAACTGAATCTGCTTTGCACCAGAAACAGCATCGCTATACATAACATCTACCGATGCATTTGTCTCAAAACTCTCAGACAGGTTACAACATGCTGCTTTACACAGCTCTGCTCCTGTAATGTTCTGTGTCATTATAGGGTCCATCTTATTAATATGGCTTCCTGCCTTACGACTAACAATTACTACCTCATCTATGCTTCCTAATGGCTCAAGAACAAAATTTACGGTTATAGCATTTGCTGCAACAATTACCGTATCTGGCTTATAACCAACATAAGAGGCTACCAGAGTTTTGTCTTTACTCTTACGTTTAATATCAAATTTTCCGTTATTATCGGTTGTTGTCCCTGTATAGGACTCTAACCAGTAGATATTTGCACCAACAAGAGGCTTCTTTTTGTCAATAAGCTTCTCGTATACCTTTCCTTTTATATCTTTTGCAAAGATATTCACACTAACAAAAAACAGTAGTGCAAACAGTGTTAGAAATTTACTGTTACCCATTACTTATAAAATACTTTACTTATTATTATTTGTTTGATTAACAACAAGTACTACGTAGCATACATCAATAGTTACATAATATACTATGTAGCACCTGACTGTATTTGTTTACTGTCTATTATTGATTAATTATCTGCTGATATGCAGATTAATTAGATGTGATAGATCAAATTATCAGTACACTGATATCGCAGAGTATATCTCTGCCCGACAGAGGAATATCTCTATAGAAATTATCGGATTCTCTATTACCCGGCTCTTTGACGTTGTTACTGTTTGAGTTGTAACATGCATATAAAAGATCTGTTGATGCAGATTCAACAACAACCCTTTTAGAGATATCAACAGAAACAACAGCTATCTGAAATCTTTCGCTCTCGCACTCACCCTCGCAACTTATGTTGTGTCCATCGTCAGAATGCGAGTGGCTACAGCACGATTCACATGAGTGATCATTGCAACAGTTGTGATTAATATGTGAGCTGTGTGCCTCGTTACTATCGGCATAAAAGTTTACAGAGGTCTCATGACAAAAAGAACAGTAATGCTTCATTATACCAACACCGCTGCTAAAGAGAGCAATGGTAAATGCAAAAAAGCATAACATTATATTTCTTAAAATCTTCTTCATGAGTTCTGCAAATATAATACAAGTAAATTAAACCTCTAATTATCTTGCTGCATTTATGACTTACACACCTATAATTGGTTTAAATTATAAATTTACTCTATAAACGTTTTTTACTACGTATGGTTGCAAACGTATACTATAGACAATTACATATTGACTTTGCATATTTTCATGTTTCCCATACACAATTGCAGGTTGACAATATATAATTACACTTTGCATACTATACTTCTAGATCTACAAGGCATAATTACAGGTTTACAATGCATTATTGCAAGCGTATCAGGTTCAATTACTGATTAACCATTTACAGTTACAAGCATACAAGATATAATTACATGCCAACCATACACAATTTAAGATCTACAAAACATAAACGCAAATTAACCACATACAATTGCAAGCGTATCAGATTCAATCTAAAATCTACCATACATATCTACACAACTACAACATTAAGTTTCATTAAGATGTAATACAAATGCAAGTAACAATATGATATTTTCAGATATATTTAGTTAAAAGCAGGTTATACTACTGTTATTTACATAAATACTACGCTCCAACTATCCTGTAATTTATCTAATGTTGAGGCAGTATTGGCCGGGCTTGTGCTTGGCATCTTTTTATACGTAATATTATCTAATCTGGCGAAATATTTATCATATAATTTCTGAGCTGTTGCACCATTAAATACTATTATTCTCAGATTTTTATGTCCGCGAATAAATGCATTTATATCATTAGGCTGTTCGTTGGCAATATTGCTATCCAGACTACCGGGTCTGTTTGCTTTATGCACTACATCCCACAGAGCTATCTTATTACTTAACAGTATACTCTTTTTTTCGTTGTAGTTAATGTTTTTTTTGTTTCCGGTTAATTCACATATTAGCGGCCAAAAACGGTTTCGCGGATGCGAGTAGTACTCACTATCTGCTATTGATCTGTCTCCGGGCATCGACCCAAGAATTAGTATCTCTGAGTGGTCATCGGCAATTGGCTCAAACGACTGTTTAATCATCTCTTCAATCTCCATGTATAAAATGCATTCTTAGCTTTTGAACTATCCATTCTATTTATCTTTTTTTATCTATCTGTTGATATTACTACAACATAATTATGATTAAACTAACAGTAATTACTATAACAAATATTAATGCAACAAAGGATACAAAACCATTAAATGTTAATGCTAATACTTTATGTACCATAGATCCTTCTGGTTTAATGCTTTTTATTCCTTTAACCAGACCAATTATAGCCAGTACAAACGATCCTAATACCAATATCAACGGAAATAGTGTTAACACAACTGATCCTCTGCTGCTTAAGATTGCTATAATAGTTGTTGATAAAAAAAGTGTTGTTATAGATATTACTCCCATAACAAATGCACTCTCTGATTTTGGTCTGCTTATTTTACTGTTCTCCATTATAAGATTATATTATATCAACTTTTAACGCTTCAGCCATCTGTTTCAGCTCTCTCTTTGATGCATCCAGTCCTTTTGATCGGCTTATAGCCAGTTGGTTCCGTCTGTTTGCCGATATCAGATATATGTAGTAATAGGTATCGCTTGTAACAATAGATCTTGTTGCAATACCATAGGTGCGTTGTGTGAAATTTTTTCGTCTTAACGTAATATAAGGATATGCCTCATTAGGTTGTTTAAGAATCTTATTCAGTCCAAATATCGACAGGTATAGTTTGTATGTATGTGAATCTGTATTTATATCAATCTTCTCTCTTGTAAGTGTAATAAACAGACCTCCTGCAATTAATAACACAGATCTGTACTCAAGAAACAACAGATTATATAATCCAACTACTATTACTATATAACCAATATATGAGAACGGAGCTGTAAAGAATCTGCCTGTATCTAGTTTTACTATATTGTTGTTCATAATGTATAGTTATATTTTAAAATTCGAGCTCGTTTTCAATATGTTCTATCAATCTGTTTTTATCTGCTCTTGCCTTCTCTACAGCCTCAATAGCCCGCCTGTTACTACTTTTAATAAAAAAGAATTTAATTGCTACTAAAACAGATACCAGTATTATAACCCACGGATACAGATAATATTTTACAATCTCTGACACTATTACAGAAGCAAATAATGCAAAACCAATAAACATTAAATTTAGTACTATAATTTTTACAATATTCTCGGTTATTATATGTTTTGGATTGGTATAGTATCTGTTATTAAAATTCTGCTCTATTGTCTGTTTAAGTTTTTCTTTAATGGCTCTTAATTCCTCTGTCTTATAACCCCTGGTATACAATAGGTTACCAGCACAGAGCTGTGGTTTAATATTAATACGATCTGTTTCTGAGAATAGCGTAATAAGTTCTTTATTACTTTTATCTTTTAATCTCTCCTGCCAGTTTAGTTTCATTATTCAGGGTATAAATACAGAGCTAATATAACAATAATAGACTCTTAACTAACTCTAATTATTAACAGTTTCTAAGGTTTTAATATAAATCCTTGTCCGTGAATATTATTTATACTTATCTCCGGATCTTCTGACAGGTATTTGCGCAGGTGCGATATAAATACATCCATGCTTTTGCGGCTGAACTCATCGTTAACGCCCCATATCTCTGTTAATGCCTGTTTTCTAGACAACAGTCCGGGTCTGCTACTGCACAGCATTGTTAACAGTTTTGATTCCCGGTTTGTAAGCTGTATGTTTTTGGTGTTTATAGTTAACCTGAACTCCGATGGATAGAACATATATATGCCTATAGAGTAACTGCTGCTGCTCTCTTTTTTACTTATTGCCAACATTGCATTTATCTTGGCAACAAGCAGCTCTTCATCAATAGGTTTTGTAATAAAATCAAATGCACCAAGTTTAAATCCTTTAAGTTTATCAATCTTTAACGATTTTGCACTCAGAAATATAAATGGCATTGTATCATTACTATTAGATAGTATTCTGGCAAATTCATAACCATCTATACCCGGAAGCATTACATCAAGTATTGCAACATCGTATATATTTTTTGATATCAGACCTGTTGCTTCTTCGCCTGATTTTGCCCAATCAACAGAGAAGTTATTCATCAACAGATATTCCTTTAAAATATACCCAAAACTCTGATCGTCCTCTAATAGTAATATTCTGTTCATCCGTTTATAATTTGTTTTGTTATCTAAGTGTCTGCTTGAGCTAAATTAATCACCACACATTTCTACTTAGTCTCAATGCAGAAAAATTCGCAAACATAACTGTAGATCAATGATATAAAAAATGCTACAATTGGTCAATATTTTAATCTGCACTTTCAGCGCGATTATATCATTTCATTAAATGCCCTACGCGTTGCATAGG
>DKJY01000156.1 GCA_002454955.1 Bacteroidales bacterium UBA6680 | reverse complement strand
ATAATCTGGGCTTTCAGCCTGTAATGCTTTTTCTAATTACCAGATTCAACGCAATAACAATATAACCCGCAGCTTAATATTTCACCCCTTCAGGGTTAGATTTTATTAATATACAATAGCGATGAATTGCATTCAACGCTATTGATATAACGTACCTTCGGTACTTACATATCTGACAAAGTTCTTGGACTTGGCGTAACGGCTAAATTGCAAATGAGGCAAATCCCGAAGGGGTAATATCATAAATTAATAAATTTAGTTGGTTAAGAGCAAGATAGCTACAATTGTTTGGTAGTGGGATATTAATCATAGAACATTCTGTTCTCTTTATTGTATATTTAGATATTATAAATTTAAAGCTGATATAGGTGAAAGAGTTGTGGGATAAGAGATATAAAACAGAGAGTTATCTGTATGGTAAAACACCAAATTTGTTTTATAAAGAGATTATTGATGGTATAAATTATAAAGCCAATATTCTGTTTCCGGCAGAGGGCGAAGGCAGAAATGCGGTATATGGTGCAAAAATAGGACATTCGGTTTTTGCTTTTGATATAAGTAGTACCGGAAAGGATAAGGCATTAAAGCTTGCAAAGGAGGTTGGTGTAGATATTACATATGCTGTTGGCGAATTTAATAGCCTTAATCTTAAACCGCAGAGTTTTGATATTGCTGTTTTTACCTTTGCTCATTTCCCTCATAACCTAAGGCGTGGTTTACACAGAGATATTGCTAAACTTATAAAACCAGGTGGTTTGGTTATTCTTGAGGGGTTTAGTGTAAAAAATCTAAAATTAAGAAGAGATAATCCGGATATTGGTGGTCCTGACAGAGAGGATATGTTGTTTACAAAACAGATGATAGTTGATGATTTTAAGGGATTTGAGATTATAACTCTTGAGGAGACTGATACTGTACTAATGGAGGGTGATCTGCATAACGGTAAAGGAAAGGTTATCAGGTTTGTTGGCAGGAGATTATAGCCCCTATATTAATATGCAATCAGATACTATATTCGGTAACCTATGCTCCACTCTATATAGTTTGCTACGCTAAACTGCTTTGCCTTTATTCGTACACCAATAATTGCTTTGTTGTTTATATAGTATCTTAAACCAAGTTTTTGATGTATTCTGTTGAGTATATTATTAGATTCTGGTTGCAAAATATCAGTACCCAGTTCAATCTGCACAGCAAGGTTACCAGCCCTGAACTGCACTGCGGCAGACAGAGTCAGTAACATCTGCTTATCAAAATTGGCGGTATAAATATCATCTCTCTTAACGGTCAAGTTCTTATTCTGATCTATCCCTATATCTGCAATAATACCATATTTAAATGAGTACGTTGCTGCTCTTATATACTCTACCGAGATATTATATAGTGATACATATTGTGAGTTTACCGTTTCTGTATCTTTAACTGATTTTCTGCCATATGAGAACAGGACATTAAATTCTGGTTTATCCTTAATATATCGTTTAACAGATCTGTTTCTTTTTAATAATCTGTTAGTTAACCTGTGTTTTACACCAATAAAAGGCGAGAATGCATTTATTCCTTTATTAGGATATGCTGTTGCTCCATTTGAGAAGTGTGTAAATCGTATTCCACCCGACAATACTACCGTCTCGCTTATTCGCTGCGAATATGATAATCTCAGATCGATATAACAGTTGCTATTTGAACCTATAGCTACATTATACGGGTTTGTATTTTTATTATATGGTTTCCAGTTAAAACTAATACCTCCGCTAAACTCATAATTAAATGTGTAGTTCTCTCTTTTTATAAATGGGCCTCCAAACATAAAATAAATAGCATCCGGGTAACCAATCTCTTCATTATTCCTGAGTTTCGACATATACATCCCTATGCCAAAGTATGGCAGATTTAATCGTTGCTGCCACTCCTCTTTTCCTAATGTCTGTAAACCTAACCTAACATCTATTGCAGTGTAACCATTAACAGGGATTCCTGTTTTGTTAACTCCTTTTACAAAATCGTTTGTCATTAAAACCTCTCCTGACGAGATATTGGTATTAAAGAATATGTTTGTGCTCTTATCTTTATTCTTTGCTACTATATTGGTTAAATCAGATAACAGCACTATTAATGCAAGAATATATCTTATACTCACAATTACGCTTTTTAATACATTATCTTATTTAAAAGTTAAGAGAAGTGCAGGCTATTAATGTTATAGAATATGGCTTATAGGCTATTTTAATAAACCGAGGATTAATATGTTATCTGATATACCTCAAAACACATATCTATATTGCCCGCACAACTCAACTCAAACAAATGGGAATTACAGGTGGCTGTATTATTAGTTCCCATTACATCACATACTACTTATACAATTATTAATAATTAGCCTTTTTCATTTACACATCTCTGCTTATCCATTGATTCTGCAAAATAGTATGCCATATCATCAATTTTTGCTGTTTTTAACTCATCAGGCATTTTTACCACAATATTAAAGGCTACACATAATTTAAACCCAAGGGTATAAACATCCCACATTGTAAAGTTCAGATCTTTCATTAAATCTGTTTGAATGTTTATTGTTTTAGCATTATAACCCATCTTTGATAGTTGATACAATATTGCTGTTTTTATAGTCTCTTTATGCATAATTAACTGTTTTTATGTTTTATACTTATTCTGGCAATAACCTACCAATTGATTTTAGATATAGAGCTTCGTTTATTTTTACACTGGCTTTTGCTGCAATATGATCTGCCTGAGATTTTTGCCACTGTAGTTGAGCATTCATAAGATCTGTAGTGGTTGTAAGTCCCTGATTAAGTCTGTTTGTCTCCAATTGCAGATTCTCTCTGGCTTGTTGCAACGATTCAGATGTAAAACCAACATTTATTATAGATTCTTTCAGATTAAATATGGCCTGGTTAACCTCTAGGGTAAGATACTCTTTTGTCTGCTCAAACCTTAACTTACTTTTACTGTTTATCATGTTTATCTTAAGCATTTTCGATCGCTTTTCGCCCCAATGAAACAGTGGAAAACTTAACGATATACCAGCAGTATATGTCAGTTCGCCCTTATCCTGTGATATATGATTCGGGTTTTGATATCCGTACTGTACAAACGATACTATCTGAGGAAGATAGTTTGATCGTGTTATCTTCTTCTGCATCTCTGTAATATCAATCTGATTTTTGAGTATTTGTAACTCTTTACGTTGCGATAAACTGTTTTGATTAAACGTGAGAGATGTTTGATTATACGGTGTATACAGTACAGAATCAGCTAAAACAAAATCGTGGTTTATCTCAAGTCCCATAGCCTGGTTCAGGCTCATTTTTGCCAACTGAATATTGTTACTAATATTTATTAATGACAGGTTTGCATTGTTAAGTTCAACCTTAACCTTAAGTAGCTCATTTTTTGTAACAATTCCTGTTTGGTATCTGCTTGTTACTTCTTTAACCACATCGGTAAGAAATTCTATAGATTTTACAACAACAGATTTATGCTCTAACAACGAAACAAATGACCAATACTGAGTCTCTATATTTAATAGTACATCGGTTTTATTTAGCTGAACATTTAAACCAGATATATTATAGGCGTACTCTGATATCCTCTTCGCATTTTTAAGTTTACCCCCAAGATACAGGGGTAAACTCATCTTTATATTAGCATTATAGGTGTTGTTGTATTGCAGGTTTGATTTACTGGCAGGATAATATACACCACTAGGTTGTCCGTTTGTAGTAGGAAGTTCGTAACCAGGAATATCCATAATCATAGGGTTCTGCCTGTACAGATAGCTTGCTTCTAAATCAAATTTAGGAAGTAAACTTCTTTTACTTAGTTTAAGATCTTGCTCACTAACAACCATATCTGCATTTGCCAGTTTTATATTCTGATTGTGCTCAAGTGCCCGTTTTTTGCACTCCTCTAACGACAAGTTCTCCTGTGAATATGCTTTATATGTATAAATTGGTGCAATAAACAACAGCAGATATATTACAGATATCTTCATTTTTCTATCTATCACTATTTTCATTCTGATTTATCTTTTTTCTAATACACGAAAGCAGGTATTCATTCTCTCTCTGCAGAGATGCCTCTAGTTTTCGTAATCGTTTCTGTTCAATTATCTTTACTGCTTCAAACTCAACATAGTCATATTTTGACATTCTGTATGCTATTGCCTCTGTTCTTTCAAACACCTCTTCCTGATTAAATATCTTATCAATCAGATATCTCTTTAGCAATGATACAGAGTAAATTCTATCACTAGAGAACAGCATTTTTACTGGGTTAATATATGACAGATTTGTCTCCGTAAACAGTGCACTACCCTTTGGAATATTGAGCATTGCTGTATTGTTGTTATTTATAAAGAAGCTATTACTTGTAACTCGTAAATCGGCAATTAAACTAAAGTTAAACAGCATGCAGTTTGTAGGTTCTGTATTTACAGATATTATCACCTTCTTTAAAGATTTTATCTTTAACAGTAGTTCATTATATATTCTAAAGATTCTTATAAAATGTGTTTCGTAACTATTATCGCTATAAAACTCATTCCATATTACAGCCCATTTGTCAAGTGAAAAACCATAATGGTCATTACTAAATATAAGTACTCTAACAGATGTGTTCTTATCAATCTCTTCTAAAAGATTTAATAAAGAATTTTTATATTCAAATGTTTCTCTTTCAAGAAGAAGAGTGAAATCTATCTTTAATTTTACAATATTATTTGCCTGCTCTAATTGAACATACTTATTGTTATATTCTTTTAAATCCATTATTTTATGTGTTAAATATTCAGGACTATTTATACTTTTACACGGTAAAAAATTACATATAGCAGCGGCACAACAACCAGTGTTAATACTGTTGCCACCAGCAAGCCAAATATTATAGTTATTGCCATTGAGCCGTACATTGAATCGGTAACAATTGGCAACATACCCAACATGGTTGTTAATGCTGCAAGAAAAACAGGTCTAGATCTGCTAATTGAAGCGCTAACAACTGCCTGGTATGGTGGTAACCCCTCTTTAGATAGATTTATACTAATCTGATCCATAAGAACAATGGCATTTTTAAGTACCATTCCTATTAATCCGAGAAACCCTACAATAGCCATAAAACCGAATGCGCTACCGGTAACAAACAGGCCTATTGCTACACCTATAATTGACAGAGGAATAATGGCAAGAACAATAACCGAACGTCTGACACTGTTAAATAGCATTACAATAATTATTACTATTAATAACATGGCCAATGGCATGTATGCACCTGTTGCCTCGTTAGATTCTAATGATGGTTTATACTCTCCGTCCCACATCATTGAGTATCCGTCAGGAAGAGGGATTGCTTCTATATCATCTTTTATCTTACCAAGAAGTGTACTACCTGTCATTGTCTGATCTTTAGGGTCGCACTGAACCGTAATTGCTCTCTGTCTGTTATAGTGCTGTATTACACTGTTTTCCCATGACACGGCTACACTATCAATAACCTCTTTTAGTGGTACTGAGTTGTTTGAGTATCTTGACCATACACCTGTATTTAATATACGTTCTGTGCTATTCTGCGAGTTACTCTCTACCTTTAAAAATATTGGTTTGTTCTCTTCGTTCTCTCTGTAAACACCAATGCCCAAACCGGTGCTTGTTAAACGCTGTATTGTCTCTCCCAAATCTTTTCTGCTTATTCCTGCCTTTTTAGCTTTTATCGATGAATATTCAGGGCTCCATGTCATTACCTTATTTCGCCAGTTATCACTAATATCGCCACAGGCAGGCTCATTATGCATAATTAACTTAACACTATCTGCTATGGCTCTTAATACAGCCGGATCTGATCCTATAAAACGTGCCTCTACCTTATATTTTATTGGAGGGCCAGAGATGTATCCTTTAACTCTTACTCTTGCTTGTGGAAACTCAGATGCAAAATAGTCTCTTAAATCAGGCTTCATATTATTGGCATGCTCAGCCTCAGTTGTCTCAATCATTAGTTGTCCAAAACTCGAATTATAATTCTCAGTATGAGCTGTAAGCAAATATCGCGGAGGTGTTCTGCTTAAACTTGTAGTTATATTCTCTATATTTTTATAATTATCAAACAGATACTTCTCTGCCTTCTCTAAATCTACCGATACCTTATTTATTGTACTACCTTCAGGCAACCAATAATCTATCAACAGGTATGTTTTATCTAGTGGCATAAAAAAGGCTTTTCTGGTTTTTGTGAATGCAACAATAGCTACAAAAAGCATCATTACCAGGGTAATTAGCGATATCCATTTACGCTTTAATACTGCTTCCAGAAAAGATTTAAAAATAATATATACTCTACTCCCATAAGGATCTTCAATCTTCTTTGTTGATTTTAAGAAGCGTTCGTTAATTAAAGCTGTTTGGGTCATTGCAAACACCCAACTAAGCGATAGTGATATTGCAAGAACAAGAAACAGGTCTCTGGTTATCTCTCCGGCACTATTTGGTGCCAGATATACAGGCATAAAAGCAAATATTGCAATGGCTGTAGCTCCTAACAGTGGCAGAGCAGTGGTTTTTGATATATTAATTATTGCTTTCTTTTTATTAAATCCTCTTTGTAACGATACCAGTGCTCCATCAGTAACCACAATGGCATTATCAACAAGCATTCCCATAGCAATAATTATAGCTGCCAGCGATGTTCTGTGCAGGCTAATATTAAATGTATTCATTACAATAAGGGTTCCGAGTATAGAGAAGATAAGCCCGCTACCAATAAGTATACCCGAACGTAATCCCATAAATAGCAGAAGTATTACTACAACAATACCTACTGATTCTAAAAGGTTTGTTATAAACATATTGTTTGCTTCTGCCACCTCTTTAGCTTCATTATATATTTCGGTTATCTCTATACCTACAGGCAGGTTAGCTCTTATCTTAGACAGCTTTTTGTTAATGTTCTCTTCAAGTAAAAGAACATTACCGCCACTGGTTGTTGATACAGCCAATCCTATAGCTTCATTGGTATTAAACTTCATTAAATTCTGAGCAGGTTCTATGTATGATTTTTTTACTGTTGCTATATCTTTAAGATATATCTGCTCATTGCCAATCTGAATCAATGTATTTTTAATCTCGTCCAGATTTTTGTAGCTCATATTTCCTTTAACCCTTATATATTGGTTATTCATCTCTATACGGCCAGCTGAAGCTATGTTAGATTGTGTTTGAATATTACTGATAATAACTCCGGGGTTTACACCCAACTCTGTTATTTTATTATCGTTAATAATAACATCAATACACTCTGTTCTTGCTCCGAACAGTGTTATTTTTCCTACCTGATCGGCAACAAGTAGTTCACGTTTAAGATACTGAGCATAGTCGTTAAGTTCTTCATAACTAAATCCATCACCTGTTACAGCATAGAACATTCCGTATACATCGCCAAAATCATCTACAATTACAGGTAACTCTGCCTGTTGGGGTAGTTTAGATCTGGCGTCTCTTATCTTTTTTCTTAGTATATCCCATGTCTGAGGCATTACATCAGCTCTTAAACTCTCATCAACATCAACCTGAACAATTGATAAACCAGCATAAGAGCTGGAGTATATCTCATCTATTCCATCCATCTCCTGAGCTGCTCGCTCTATTACTTCACTAACTTCCTGTTCTACTTCGTGTGGAGATGCTCCGGGATATCTGGTTATTACAAGTGCTGTTTTTACTGTAAAAACTGAATCTTCCAGTTTTCCCATGCTAAAGTAGGATGTAATTCCACCAAGCAATACAAGCAAGAGCATAAAGTAAACAACTACTTTGTTTTTAAGTGTTAATTCTGTAAGGTTCATAGTTTTTACAATCTGTTTCCTATATTAGACTCTGTAAAGGCAGGCATTATCTTTACCTTTTGTCCTTCGAAAAGATAATTTACGCCTGCCGTTACTATTCTCTCTCCGCCCGAGAAAGTTCCGTTAATTTCAATTACACTGTTTGAGATTATCTTGTTAAGTTTTACCTCTCTTTTTGTTACTGTTTTGCTACTATTTTTGTATAACCACACATAGGTTTTATTATTTTCTGAAAACAGCGATGTAGTAGGAACATGTATAAGATTACGAGAGTAGCTTGTTACTGTAACTATCTCAAGGTATGTTGTTATTCCTGCTCTGAGCTTAATATTATCTGGCGCATCAACCAGTATTGTTATAGGATAACTCTGTTTAGATCTGCTGGTTTTATTACCAATCTCTTTCAACACTCCCTTAAGGCTTAATGTATCAACCACACATAAAAAGTATGTAGAATCGCTGATTCTGGATATATCTTTTGCCGATAACCATGCCTTAACCTCAAACTTAGAGAGATCTATAAGAGAAACAACAGGATGTCCTGGTATTATCTCCTGATAATTATTGGTAAACGATTGGTTTATATACCCTGAAAAAGGTGATTTTAATTCTGTATCGCCTAATGCATTGGCAGCAGACTCAAATGATGCTTTTGCTAATTTATAATTTGCCTCTATCTTATCAAACAGACTTCTTGACACGCTCTCTTGCTTTAATAGATTTTTATATCGCTCATACTCTTTGTTTGCGAGCTTATATTGTGTCTCTGTTGTTTCATAAGCAATCTTAAAATCTCTGGGATCTATTCTTGCAATCACCTCACCTTTCTTTACATATGAGCCAATAACATCATTTAACATTATTATTGGTCCTCCAACTCTAAAGGCCAACTTTGTCTCTTGTAACTCATTAAGGCTGGCTGGTACTCTGAACATATCTCTGTTACCATTCTCTAATTTTATCTCGGTAACTTTTACCGGCCTTGTCTTTTCCTCTACTTTAAATCCACTGCTACAGCTGGTTAATATTACCGCAATGTAGATTGCTATTCCAACTGTTTTAATCTTTCTAAAAATAATCATTGTATACTAATTTAGTTTAAATAGTTTACTTTGGGATAAAAAAATTACTGTTTTATCCCACGTATTATTATCCTAAGAGCTTTGTTTAGTTCTATTTCAAACTCTTTTTTACTATTGGTTTCGTTTATATTATAATCAATTAATGCATCAATAATCTTAATAATGGTCTCCGGATCAAACTGTTTAATAATATATCCAAGTTTCTGCCCTCTTCTATAAAACTCTATATTCGATTTTCTAAGTTCCTCTCTTTTCTTTAGAATGATCTGTTTTATCTGAGGATACTCTCTGGTTATTGAATCAGAACTGGTAATTACAAACTCATCAAAATTATTGACTATTGTTTCACTCAACTTATCTAATAAAACATTATAGTCTGAACTTTCATTGGTATATTGCTTTATAATTGATATATATTTACTCAGACTCCTCTCTACAATTTTTGTAAGTAACTCCTCTTTTCTTCCAATGATTTTATAAAGGGTTCTTTTTGACAAACCACTCTCACGTGCCAAGTCATCCATATTCCATCCTTTAACACCCTGATTTATCAGAAGTCTTTTTACAATACTAAAAACCTGTTCTTCAATATCTTTATTTCCTACCTTCATAAAACTATTTTCAAGTAAACTAATAATATGTTTTTAGTTTACTTTTGCAAAAGTAGTCTTTTATTTCAAATTCGCAATATTTTTGTTTTTAATCTGTAATTTGATATAGTTTTTACACTATAAATTTTGCATCTTGCAGTTCACATAGTAAATAACCAGATATTTATTTGTACCATATATGATGAGAGTTACAATTCTGCTTATAGCAGTTATTTTTCAGATGAGTTTTACTGTAAATGGTCAAACAGGTAACGTGGTTAAACAGAATACTACAAAAGCTGAATATCTGGCAGGTAATCTGGCTAAAATAATTGAGGACAGAATAACATACCCCGAAGAGGCTATAAAGAATAATGTTAAAGGTGATGTTCTTTTGTCGTTTGTAATAAATAGTAGTGGCAGGCTTGATAGTCTTGAGGTAACGGAGTCGCCGGTTGGCATTTTGTCATATGAAGCTAAATCTGCTATAAATCGTATAAAAAATATCTGGAAGCCATGTACCGTTAACGGAAAAAAGGTTAATAAACGATACTCAATTGTGTTTAGGTTTAGACTATATAAGAATAAAAAACCTCCTACATATATAAAACGAGCAGACAAATTGTTTAACAGAGATAAGTATAAAAAAGCACTTAAGTTATACAATAAAGCAATTGAAGATAACAGATATAACTACAAACTATTTGAATCGTTAGCAGAGACCAAGGATATGCTTGGTGATAAGGATGGTGCTGAAGCTGATTTTAAGAAAGTCGATCGATTAATTGATAATATAATGGTTATTGTGGATGTTGTGGTTGTTCGCACTACCCATATGAACTCTGTTATTTAACCCACTTGCTATAGTATTTATCATATCTATATAAACAGAGTTAGTCTGAAGATATTTATCTATCATATAACGGATAAATAATTATGTATATTAACACATTCCCTAAACTATACAATATCACTTAGCACTCAAAACAAACATCAATATACAGTTAGATATAAAGAGATTATAAAAAACAGCTACATTCTATAAAACAATATCTGTTTATACTATTTTACACTTATTGATATATGCATTGTATTTACTATATTTATACACGTAACATTATCTTACAGGTTAATTTGTTTATCAAATAGTCATAATATAAACTAAGTATTAACTAAATATATATGATATGAGTCAATGGTGGTTCGCAAGTGAGAATTTCACAAATGGTTTTTCAGAATTAAAGAGTCCTGCAAAAGCAGATAGCGAAAACAGGTATTTCAGAGATGCACAAAAGCTATCTATAACTGCAGAAAAGACATGGATTAAAGATAATATGGATCAGCTTTTTAATAAGGATAATGATGTAATAATTGCATCAAAATATCAGATTGGATCCAGACGTATTGTTGACAAGATTCATTACCTGAAGAAGAATTATCCTAAAAAGATGGCTATTGGTCCGCTCTTTCATCCAAATATTTATGCAACCAATGATTTTAAAGAGTCGTCTGAAGCTATTATATTACAGATAAGGGTCTATGACGAAGATGGTCTATCAAACAAAGAGATTGAGGCTATTCAGCATACATTGTCGGGTGTTGGAACTGCCTCGTCAATAGCTTTTCCGGCATTAGCCCCTATTGCTGGTCTTGCAACAGGCATAGGTAACTCGTTGGTTTCGTTAGTTGATTCACTGAATAATCACGATAAGATAATTGATGGAACCATTAGATTAGATATTAATAAACCGGATAATCAAGGGTATGATCACCTACAACCGGGCTTTCTGATATGCTTTGGTGATGATATAAATGGTAAAGAGTTGTATCTGGGCGAAGACAAACAGATATACTCTGGCAATGATGAAAGAAGACATTACGAAGGTAGTTCATATATAGTTATAAGAATAAGACGAGCTTTCCTTGAATCGCCGGATTACGAGATAAATGAGCACGCCGCAACACTATTAACCGAGATACAGAATGGAAAAAACGGGAAATCGACAAAGGCTATCTCTTTTGTAAAAGAGACAATAGATTCATATACTAAATTCAAGAAGCTAAAACGTGTTAAGGAGTTAAAGTTAAAAGATACACTTACCGGCGACGAACAGGAACTTCTGGATGAACTAATATCAGACAATACAATATCTGATTTCATAAATTAAACATTTACAGATATTATCAACTACATATCCCGACCAAAGCAGCTATTCTATTTTGGTCGGGTATTATTTCTATATCTGCTCTCAGTATAGTCAATTTATATTAAGTTGCCACACCACTCCAACGTATACAGTACGATACTGGTAATGATTAAACATCTTTGCTGTATAGTCTTTATTGTAGTAAGCACTACTCTGATTTTTAGTATTAAAAATGTTGTTTACTGTTGCAAATGCTACAATTGCATATCTCTTAAGTTTTATATATCTGTTCAGACTAATATCAACCCGGTTGTAGCTATTGTATTGCGATGAATATTTATTGATATCGTAGTTTGGTTGATATATATTGTAGAGATTATTATATCCGGCTCCGTTTACTGGTGTATAGTAAGTCCCGGGACGTGCCACATAGGTAACCGATACAGAAAATAGTTTTGGATTGTTATATTGTAATGTAGTTTTAAGCAGATAGTTAAAATTACTTGCTCCTTTATACTCTTTATTGCCTACTCTTATACTCTGGTTTATATATGAGTTAGCAAACATTAGTTTAAGATATGTTAAAAACGAGTACTCTGCATATAGCTCTACACCAAATGTCTCGGTTTTATCAGCGTTGTAGATATTATCAATAACATTATCTCCATCCTCTATTTTGTAGTATAGCGCAGGCTTTACTGTAATATTTTTATAATCCATTGTAAAATCAAGTGCCAACTGATATGCAGATAGCAAATTATAACTTTTGTTATAGTAGTTTGGTACAGAGAAACTGTTGTACTTTCCTCCGCTTAATAGTAACGATTTCCCTTTAGAGAGATCGTATCTGAGTGCCAACTGAGCACTATAGTAGCTTTTTATATTATTTACAGGAATATTTGTCCGTAATCCGGCAGATAGCCATAGCCTATCTGTTACACTCCATTTATTATATATATATCCCTCCAGAATAGTATTATTAATAGCTGTATCGGCTCTATGTACTAATAGATTAGTGTTGACATCACTATATAACATGGAAATATTGTCATTGAACCTATGTTCCTGATGGTCGCATGTTACACCTATCTGTATATTTAAAGATTCAGATAACAGCCATTTGTAATTGATAGATCCGTATATCTGTTTCACCTTCTGATCTGAATTAATACTTCCGAAACCAAACGTTTGATCAGATATATTAATCCCATTATTTATACTAAGAATACCTTTTGTTGTATAGTATTTAAGATTATTCACCGAGAAGAATCGCTGTTTATTTGTTGCAATATCTCCGCTATAGTTATATACATTATAGTTTCCGTTAAACGCCTCATCTATATAGTAATTATAACTATTCATCTCTGTCTTCTTGCCTGTTTTGCTATGCAGATTCACACCAATATCTTTTGTATAAAACGATTTAATTGTGGGCAGTTTATCCCGTTGTATAGTAACAAAAGCATCTGAAAACTGATAGTTACCATATAGTTGTATAAAGCTTTTAGCTCCTTTAATTTTGTGTGATAGAAACAATCCTGTACTTGCCAGACTGGTTGATATACTCAGTTGATTACGTTCCAGTTGTTGTAATGTATATATCTCCACAAGTCCGGCACTGGTATTACCCTGCGTTAATGGGGGATTACTGGCATATACGTACTGTTTATCTATTATGCTTGTGTTAAACAGCGAGAAGAATCCCTGATTGTTAAGCTGATTAGCACGTACAGGATTATATACAGGTACTCCATTCAGTACCACTCTTGATCTGTCTGCTACACTACCCCGCAGAGATGGGTTTGCTGTTTCATTAACCGTAGTTGATGCGGGCAGCACCGTTATAGCTTTAAGCGGATCGCCTTGCGCTACAGGGTTAAGGTATATCTGCATCTGTTTTAACTTTACTGCTGAAAACTGCTCTGATACAGGGTCGCCTGCCGTAACAATTATCTCTTTTATGGTTCTTGTTTTATCATATAATACAATAGTAAAATTACTGCTCAGGTCAATATCTTCTACAACAAAGTAGCGTTGTTTGTATGATATATGCGACACTATTAAAGTATCTGTGAGAGAGGTAAATTGCAGGTTATATTGTCCATCGAAATCGGTAGCCACTCCCCTGCCCGGATCTGACTTTATATATACATTAGCAGCAAATACCGGATTACCACGTTTATCGTTAACTGTTCCTGATATACGATACTGTGCAGAACAGATACAACATATTAGAAGTGCTGATATTGATATTAGAACTCTCATCTTCTATTTTTTAGAAAACAGATTTAAATAACTCACCATTATATATTAAGTATTCTGGCAAGTTATTAACCTGTTTGCTTTCATTCACTATTTAAATCTCTTTTTCAGATAACCTATTGATCTGTTTGCCGGAAACTTAGCAATAGCAATATTGTAATATCTCTCTGCTTTAACCATCTCTTTTTTGCGGATATATAGTTTAATCAGCAACTCATAAGACTCCGGTTCTCCCCACGATGGCAGATATCTGTTTTCTATCTTCTGTGAGGTTAGTGATATAGCTTTAAGCAGATATCTTTCAGCCTCTTTACCACCACCATATTGCTCAGGTGTATAGTAGTCGTTGCTTCCGTATGCATAATATGCCCTTATGTTTGTTGAGTCGGCAGCTATAGCCTGTATAGCACACTTTTTTATTGAGGAAGCTATAAACATTGCTCTCATTCCTTTAAACTGTAAGCTAAACCCTGTCATTATCGACAATAATGCATAATCGTCAGAGTTTTTAGTTTTTATAGACTCTATTGTATCTATAGCCTCATCAATAGATTCTTCTGACATATCTTTGTTACCAACTTTTAGGTAGTATATAGACTGATAGTACCTCTGGTAAGCAATCCAATATTTAACTATGCTACTATTACGTTTCTTATTCACCCTATTCAGAACATCACTCATATCGGTTATAGGTTCAGCACTATTGGTAATAATACTTTTTATAAACGAACCATAAATTCTTGTCTGAATACTATCTAACGATTCTGTTACATTCTCTGTTTTAGCTGAATTGATCTCATTTGCAGTTATGTTCTGGTTTATACTAATCATAAATAAACCTAACAACAATACTTTTGTTAATGAATGTCTCATTTTAATCATATTTTATAAACTAGTTTACAATATAAACTAAATTGGTAAAAAAATTATTTTATATATCCTTTTATTGCAGCTACATATTGCTCAAAAGCATCAATTCCATTGTCAGTAATTTTAATAGATGTATGCTGATAGTTATTCATATATCCTTTAATCACTTTCAGATATCCGGCTGCTTCAAGCTTTTTAATCTGCACACTAATATTACCCGATGTAGCATTAGTAATACGTTTAAGCTCGTTAAAATCTGACTCACCATTGCTCACTAAATACGACACAATTGCCAAACGGAGTTGCGAGTGCAACAGAGGATTTAAATTTTTAAACATTCTCTTTATGTTTATTATACTTTATCATTAAAATTATACCTGGTATTAATATTGCAATAACTGATACCACTCCCATTAACAGAGGTTGATACATCCATTGAATCATAAAACATATAAAGGCCGAAAAATTAATAAAAATACCCGAAAAAAGAATCAACGAACTCTTGATTGATACTCCAGAAACAATTGTTCCTATTGATATCAGGATTAGCAATATTGGAATAAGGTTCTCTTTTAGAACAAGCGGAAAGATAAAACCGAGTGCCAGCAGGTTTATTGATAAGAATATCCAACATACTGAAACTATCCTACTAATCTGATTTTTACTTCTGACTGTTTTACGCCGATAAAAATAGATAAATGAGAAGATTCCTCCCAAAGGCATTAACAAATAAGGATACCAGCTTATGCTGTAAAGGTTATTCTTTAACATAAAGAACTGTCCGATAGTAGCAATTGCTACAAGAGCTCCCCAGAACATATAGATAAATCCATTCTCCTGAAACTTAGATCTTGCCTGTGTAATTACCTGAGTTATGAGTTCTAAACTCTTTTCAGGTGTTAAGTTAGTATTGTCCATATTCATAAATATTTAAATTCACAACAAATATAAACTAGTTTATATTATAAACCAAATTTATATTTCATTAATTAACCAACCAATGTTACTGTTGCATACATGCAAAATGTTTGGTATTTTTATAGATATCTCTGGATAAAAAAGGTAACCCCATTTCATTTAGTATATTAAATTAGTCAGTATTAAGAATAACTATTAATTTAAAATATACCCTATATGAAACGAATACAATTAATGATTATCGCAACAATTCTGTGTTTATCTTCTGTTGCACAAAAGTCTGAACCTACTGATATTAAAGAGTTGGGTAAGTTTGTAATTATAAATCTGAAAGCTAAAACATCTCTGAGCGATATAGATCAAAGAATTATTGATGTTGAGAAGGTAATTATAAAAAAGGATATTGTTACATCTGTAATTATCATGAAAAAGCAACCAAGTAAAAAGAGAGAATCTGTTTACGGATACTCGGTAATAATTACAACAACAGAGAAAATTGTACAGTATGAGTATGGTCTTGATGCAAAAGCTATGGCTAATGTACAAAAGGTTTATGATATTAGCTTTAGAGATATGTCTGAAGCAGAACAGTTTGTTATTAGACTAATAGAAATGTGTAATAACATATAATTTAAGAATACCCCAAAAATTGCACCCATTTTTGGGGTATCTTCTTTCTACTTAAATTTATAAACAACTCCCAGACTGAAGTTAAAGTTAAATTTATTATCCCTATACCAGTTATATTCAGAGTTATTAGGATCATATAATGGTTCATCAGGATAGTGACTAAACCCGAAATCTAAATCGCTTTTTGTAAAATTATATGCCAAATTAGTTGTTCCCTGTATACGGATACGAGGTGACAAATAATAATAACCATTAAAAGATATACCTGATGTAATAAGATAACCTTTATTGTTATTATTATCTCCACCTTCAATAAAATCAAAGAAGTGTGTATATTTCACAGAAGCCTCAGCCTCAAACTTACTTCTTGTACTTGGTAGGTATTTAACCTTTCCAACTGTTTGCAGAAAGATATCTGGTATTACATAACTATCATCTTTCTCTTTCTTATTATTTCCGGCATATATTCCTGCTCCACCATAAACAATATATCCCCAGGATAAATTCATGTTAACGGGTTTATAATACTCATATGTAACTGTTTGATGAAACGATAATGTAGCCGGATTATTCTTTACA
Organism: Bacteroidales bacterium UBA6680; assembly: GCA_002454955.1. GTDB lineage: Bacteria > Bacteroidota > Bacteroidia > Bacteroidales > UBA6680 > UBA6680. The sequence goes on along the minus strand of DKJY01000156.1, from coordinate 19,430 downwards.
TGTAACGATTTATCATCAATCTCACTATGTACATTACGATATCTGATTGCTGGTTCAAACGATGTATACAGTTTTTTACCACTATAAATTCTTGGCAGAGTATACATCCACTGATCATTTAGTTCTGCAAAATATGATGCTTTACGCGAGGTAACAAGCCCCTCTTGACGTAACAATGAATCAACAGCAACAAAGTCGTCCATTCGTTTAATTCTAGAATCAAAGAATCTAGTATTTTCAAGCTTTACAAGTTTATCTGCCAAACTGGTTATATTCTCATCTGTAATATTTCCGCTTATATAACCAGCTTTCTGCAACTGATAAATCATAAACATTGCCCTAACTGCATTACTAACATTTTCTACTCTGCCTCTACCCACCGATAGTGGCAGAGAGAAATATATATTAAAATAATCATTCTCTTTTTTCACTTTATCACCACTCAAATTTCCTACTAGATTATTATCTGTTCTTGTATATTCTATATAACCAGTAGATAATCTATATGATAATTCCCAAAACTTATTATCTGTAAAATATCTCAGATGATCTCCATATATATCTAACATCCGATTTAATCCTGATTCTTCATAGTCGGCACTACCTTTTTCTCTATTTGTAAAGTCAAAATTTCCACTAATCATTGAACCTATCATATCCTGGCGTAACAGACTATAATATTCATAGTAACTATCTGCTGTCAACATTCCCCTAAAGGTCTCACCCCTATCCTTTATTTTATTATCTGACTCATACTTATAATTATTGGCAAAGTTACTTCCCTTAATATTCGTTTTTAAATCAATCCTTAAAAATTCATACTGAGGAGGATGATAATCAGATAATTTATAGTTTCTGAGCTGACTAAAACCAGGTATCATAAATATTATTAACAATGGGGTAAGGGTTAATAGTTTTTTCATTGTATTCGATTTTAGATTAACTACCAAATACCAACAATATTTATGCCAACAAATAACGGTTAAAGGGTGCTTTTAGTACTTGTTAATTCAATCCTCTGAGTATTAAATAATCAAAACATATAATAAATTCTGTTACTACTCTGTTTGTTTGTCCAAAATCTGTAAATATTCCGAAACCTTCATAGAAAATCTGCACATTAATCTTATCGTCATCCCTTTCAACAATCAATTACGAAAATCCTCTTCTGTCAGAATATTCTGATGGTAGCTGTATCTAATACCATAACTTTAGAGACTGCTATTTAAATAGTATGGTTGCACTTAAGAGCATATTTTATTGATGCACAAATATACTCTGTTTATAAAAAATGCCGGTTAAACAAAGTTAACCGACATCTAAAAACCTTTTATAGTAAAACTAACTAAAATACTAATATCTTATAGTTTGCTAACTCTCTTTCTTTACCCGATACAAGAAAATGTGCATTCCCAAAATTATCACGCATTTTTCCAATTAGCACATTATTACCACTCTTAACTTTAGCTGTAAACATAGGGTGTCCATTATTCTCAAAACCTGTAACAACAGCATTTAATGGTATCTTTCTTCCTTTTGGTTTTCTCCACTTTGGTTTACCAACAAAAACCTCGAAATTATTAACCATGGTATTTTTTCCGTTAAACGGAAAACAACCTTGTTTAACATTTGAGTAACCAGGACACATGCCTCGTTGCATATTTGCTCTTGCAACAAATGCAGGATTTCCTTCTGTATCGTTACCAGAAACAACAGCTCCTAAAGGTAACTTACCAGATGATGCTTTTCTCCATTTTGTTACTTCTGTTAGTACCTCATACTCGTTAACCTCAATCTCACGACCACCATAACTTATATGTACACCTTTAAAACCCCATTTCATTTTACCTAAATGCACTCCTCCTTTATACCTTGCTCTTGCTGCAAAAAGAGGTTTTTGGTCGGTATCATATCCGCAAACAACAGCACCTAGTGGTACTCGACCATTTGCTGAGGCAACCCATTTACCATTACCTGTATATATCTGAAACTGGGTATTAGTTTTTTCTTTGTTCCCATAAGCAATATGTGCAAACTTAAGGTGTTTTCCATACTTCCCGGGTGTATAACTTCTGTTAAATTTTGCTCTTACCAGATATAACTTCGATCCGTTACTCTCTTTTCCGCATACCTTAGCTTCTGACGGAACAGTTCCCGGCTTGCAATTAACCCATGACTGTCCGTAAACTCCTGTATACATCATAGCCAGTCCTAAAACCGCTATGATAAACTTAAACCTCCTCATAAATTTAATATTAAGTGTGTAATCTATTATTTTTATTTGTCTTAAAGCTTTTATCAAAAAACAAACCAAAAATAGATAAATTGACAATTTAATCTAAAAAAATAAGGTACACATTTCCACACTCAATATCCACAACACTAACAAACAACAGTATACACAATCCAAAAATCAAAATAACATAAGAATATAATATCTAATGAGCAAATTTAAGTCCTACAACACCTATCACAATTAACGATGCCGATAGCATTCTTAAAACACCAAACGAATCGTTAAAAACATAATACCTACAAAAAGCGTTCCTACCGCACCAATACCTGTCCATACCGCATAGGCTGTACCAATAGGTATCGATTTCTGCGCCATCCACAAAAATCCTCCACTAAGAGTCATAGATACAATAGCAATTACAATACCCCAAAATTTAGATGGCATTGTTTGTGACAATTTTAATCCCAAAGGCCATCCTATCTCAAACAGTCCGGCCATAACCAAAAATAACCAATTCATACATCAAACTTTTTATGTTAAAAAACGAGTGTGCAAAACTGCTTATTATATTACATGAATTAAAGGTTATTTTATTTGTAAAAATGGTTAAAATTAATGTTTAAGCCTAAACTCTTTTGGAGTAATACCTACATGCTTTTTAAAAAATTTTGTAAAGTTAGTTGTTTCATCAAAACCAAGCTTATAAGATATGGTACTAATATTATACTTTTTATCCGCAAGTAACCACTTTGCTATAAGTACTCTATACTCAACAACAATACTCTTTGGCGACCGTCCTGTAGTACTTTTAACACAATCATACAGATAAACCTCACTAATATTAAGCAGCGCAGCATACTCTGAAATACTCTTCTGCTTTGATGCATGCTCTCTTACCAACTCCTCAAAAGCCGACGATATTTCAGCTCTTCGGGTTATATTAATCTTGTTATTACCACTATCTACAAAACGCTTTACGGTATATAACAGAATATTCAGATACGACTGTATAATGCTTCTACTTCCTGAATCGTTTAATTGATACTCATTAAACATCCTGTCAAAAATATCTGATACAATACTTAGCTGCTCTTTATTAAGTTTATATATCGACGCTGTATATATCTTAAAGAACTGAAAATCATTTTGTAATTCAAAACCTCTCATAGACTGATTAATAAACGTTGATTTAAACAACATACCAATACCATTAATAGTTTTACCTGCTGGTGTATATGAGAATATCTGCCCCGGCGACACAAAACTAATTGTGTTATTAAGATCCTCGTAAGAGTTCTTTCCCACAACCAATGTACCTTCATCAAAAGTAGCAAGAGTAACATCAAAATACGATGTATGAAACACATTACTACTGCTATTTACTACATCTTTATTAATATCATTAAGTTTGTACATAAAAAAATCCGGATAAATCATCTCTGATTTAACTCCAAATCTATCTATCAAATCTTTAATATCAATATTACTATGCATACTTATAAAATTTATTTAATAACAAAGTTGTAATAAATTAAGAAAATTTAAATTTATAATGTCACAAAAAAGATAATACTCCGACATATAGACAAAACAGATTGTATTTTGAACAGCTTTGAAAAAATATATAGAGACAACTATAAGAGTACCTTAAGGGTAGCAATCAAGATTATAGGAAACAGAAGTATTGCTGCTGATATTGTACAGGAAGTATTCATTGTGCTCTACAAAAAATTAAAAAACAGAGAAGAGATAAACAACTATAAAGCCTGGCTTTACAGACTTACATATAATAAATCTGTTGATTATTTCAGAATGACCAAGAATGATAACTATACTGAATATAACGAAAATGATCCTGAATATACAGATCAGGATAGCTACGATACAGAAACCATAAACCGATTAAGAGAAGCATTAACAAAGATGAAACCAAAAGATAAACTGCTTATGATATTATATAGCGAAGGATTATCATACAGAGAGATATCTGAGGTAACCAACATTAAATATAATTCAGTTGGTAAAACAATATCCAGAACAATAGAAAAACTAGAACAGGAACTAAAACTACAATATCATGACTTGTATTAACAGAGAGACAATACAGAGGTATATAGATAATGAAGTTAAGAACTCAGAGAAATATATTATTGAGGCACATATAAATATCTGCAATAGATGTGCTTCAGAAGTAAAGAGAGCTGATACATTAAAAAACTCCATTAATAATGCTCTCAACAATAATCTCAACAAAGATATTGAAATTCCTGACTTCAAAATACCTGAAACAGAGGTTAAGAGAACTGCTTTTATACTAAAAAAAGTTTTATACGCTGCAGCTGTAATAATGGTAATTACAAGTTTATCTGTAGTGGTATTAGTGAATAATAATAACGCTAATGTTGTTATACCAGAAACAAATACTATACAAAACATAGAGTATGATGCCAACAAATCTATATTCGATACAGAGATAACTGTTATTGTAACAGATAACGAAGGAAATAGCACGGCATATAGTATTGAATAATATCAGAATACTTAAAATATAATTGAGAAAATAAAGGTTTGTATTCACCGGTGAGAGCAGACTTTAAATATACTTATAACTAAAACATAAGATAATGAGAGCAATAATAATATCAGCCTTAATAATGTTAACAATAACACTAAAGGCACAGAACAACAGTAATATATATAATACAGGTACAATAAATCTGGTACCAGTTAATAATTACGGAACAGGAAATAATTGGGACGAAATTTTTAGCTCATACAAACGGGATAAGAATAATAAATATATTGGCGAAAGGCTATCGTTAATAATGCTGAATAATGGTTATGCAGTTGTAAATCATACAAGAAATAATTATTTCAGTCTATTTAATCCTGACGGTAAATTTAAAGGCCGATTCCGTATAAAAGTAGATGGTAAAACTATTAAAAAAAATATAAAAATTATATGTGCTACACACGACAATAAGCTGGTTACCAAACCCGATAACATAGGAAACATATATATCACTGATATGGAGGGTAATTGCATAGAACATCTTAAAATTGATTATCTTGGGTTACAGGTTACCCCTGTAGCAGGTAATAAAATTGCAATACTAGGACATGTTCCATGGAAAAACGGAAAAAACAAATCTATTATAGATGTTATAGATTATAAAACAAAGAAACATAAAATAATATGGGATCAATTTAAAGAGTTTCCTGTTGGGGATAGGAGAAAACGTAAATTCTACTACTACTATAAATTCGACGACGGAAAATCAATGACCTATACAACCATACCTTACAAGTATTATCTGCCCAAACAGATATTAAGTATTGATGGTAATATCTTAATTGCAAATCCTAAAAAAGGATTAATATCAGTATATAACGAATACGGTAAAAAACTATCTGAATCAAACCTGCAGAAGATAAAAAACTATATCTCTGTTGAAGAGATGAAGACAATACAAAAAAGAGCTATTGAGAGATTCAAAAACCACAATTTCAAAGGGTATGCAATGGAAAAAACACTATCAACCGATAGCAAAGCATCTGCATATCTTATAAATAAGATGGAAGAAGATTTAAAAAACATTACCTCTCCAATAAAACTATTCTACTACATAACAGTAATAAAAGATTCTGAAAATAACCTGCTGCTTTTTGAGATACCAAGAGAGAAAAACAGTAATAAGTTCAATGTGTGGGTATATAAAAACGGAGAGATACTACCCAAGAAAAACACACTAACATCAGACTCATACAACCTTAAAATAATGGGCTCTAAAATAGCATTCCATAACGGATTTATCTACAGCCTGCAAGAAAAGAAAGGTACTAATGATGTCCTGCATCTGGTAAAATTCAGACTTGAACCAAAACAATAAACAGTATAAATAAATTATGACAAGAGTTTTATTTGCAACTATCTTAGTGTATGTAACATCAGTTATTAATGCACAAACTAAAGAGTTACTATGGCCTGTTAAAAATTCTAAAGCAGGCCTTAGTATATTATTTTCACCAAATACCTATATAGACAACGAGCTAAACTTCGATAATATATTTATTGGTGGTAACGAAGGTGATACAGTTATAGCTCCTGCTGACGGAAAGATTATATCGTATGGTTATTCATACCATACAAAACTAAACTACAGCTTTAGTTTTAATACTCCTGTAAAAAACTTTACTGAAGATACAAAAGCTATTGCAGAGAGTAAAGCAGGAGTTATTAAACAACAATTTGTAAACATTACCGTAGGTATTAAAACAGGTAATAGCAATATATACATAGGCGGTCTCAAACCCCTGAATGTATTAAAAACAGGTCAGAGAGTAAAAAAAGGAGATCCTATCGGGGTTATAGGACATTCATACCATAAAATACCTGAACCATCAATAAGTATATCTATATCAAAAAAGCAGAAACCTGCAGATCCTATGACTCCGTTTGGGCTTAATACAACATTCATTCCACCAACCAAGAGTGTAAAAAAAAGTATACTATCATCTGATGAGATGAATCAGGATCTGGATATCTTAACCAATGCTATAAAAGAGGGCTTCCCGGGACTTTATGATTACATTACACCAGAAGATTTTCAGAAGCAGACAGATATAGTAAAAAAACAGATAAATAATCCTCTTAAGCCTCATGTGTTTGAGAATCATTTAAAAAACCTGATGCTTAACATCCACGATTTTCATCTTGGCATAATATCAGAACCTTTAAAAAGAATGAAAATACCACGATATCTGTCTGATATCAGATTCGGATGGCTGAACGATACTCTTATTGTAACAAACACTATTGAGGAAAGAACAGATCTTATAGGAAAGCAGATAATAAGCATAGATGGTATATCGGCTGACTCACTTAAAACAATAACCGGCAACTACATTCCACAGCAATATGCCTCATCTGATGCTTATGTTAAAGCATATACCGAATATGTTAACTTAGCAATATTTGACTGGGGTTATTTCTATTACAACAAAATAGATAATAGCAAATATAAGATGAACATCACCTTTAAAGATGGTACATCTGAGCAATTTGCCGGATATGGATATAACAGATCAAAGAAAACCAAATTTGCATCAAGTTGGAAAGAATACTATAGAACAAACTGGTACAAAACCAAAAACTTTGATACAAGAATATTATCCGATTCAATTGCATATCTGGGATTAAACTCATTTCAACTAAACGATGTAGAGCTTGACAGTATTACATCATTTATTAAAATGGTTACAAACAGACACCTTAACAACCTTATAATAGACGTAAGAAACAACTTTGGTGGCGATACAAAGGTTATAGATCACATATACAGTTTAATTGCCGATAAACCATTTAACCAGCACGACTATAAAATGGTAAACAGACGTGGCAACTTTAAATTTATGGAATATTGCCTTAACTATACAAACGATTACGAGATATTCCCTGAGTTTGGCAAGAAAAAAGAGGATAACCACTACTACGAATACAATACAAACACCATAAAACCAGATAGCCTGGTAAACTATAAAGGCAGAGTATATGTACTCACAAACGAGATATCGTTCTCTGCTGCTACAGTATTCCCTGCAATGGTACATAAGTATAAAAGAGGTGCAGTTGTTGGCAGAGAGACACGCGGAGCTTACCATCAGTTAAAAGCAGAAAAGTTTGCACAGGTAAAACTACCTAACTCGGGTATTGTTGTACGCATACCTCTTATTAAGATTGTATTTGAAGAGGATAAAAATACCGATATACCTTTTGGCAGAGGCGTTATACCTGATTTCCCGGTAAAATTCTCGCTAAACGAGATGTCATATGCTGGTGGCGACTCTATACTTAACTACACAAAACATCTTATTGCAAAAGATATGTATATAGAGAAAGAACCCGAAATAACAACCGCCGATAATAGTATAATAAGATATATTGTATTAGGAGTTACCGCTATTATATTAATTGTACTAATAATATTAGGTTATCGTACTCTTAATAAACGCAATAAAAATGACTAATACATTTCAGAAGATTACACAAAGTAGATTCTCTTTAATAATAGCATTTGTGCTGGCAATAGGTATATATATTGCCAGCCAGTTTATTATGCGCCCAATTGCTGAGATGTTGATTAACGATTTTCAAATAGATTTTAATACAAGACAATCTACACTTAAAATTGTAATCCTTATCTTATCAATAGCAGCAATGCTAATACTAAACAAGGGTAGTTTAAAAGAGTTTGGTTTTACCAAACCAAAACCAATTAACTATTATAAGCTTATATTAATTACTGTTGTAGTTGTTATGGTAACTCTGTTGGCCGGAATTATATTTATTGTACTATCGCATAATCTCTCCTCTCAGGCTGAGGGTATAAATAAGATAGATAGTAAAGAGACCATTCTTACAACTATAGTTACAATATGGTTTCTATCAAGTATCTCAGAAACTATTCTAACAAGAGGTCTGTTTCAGAGCATGCTAATAAACCTAAAGCACATCCGGTTTCTAAAACTTAGTTTGCCCGTTATATTAACAGCTCTTCTCTTTGGGCTTTTACATGCTACTGCACTATTTGCAGGAAAATCAATATGGTTTACATTATTTCTTGTTTTTACTACAAGCTGCATGGGGTTAGTTGCAGCATACTATAGAGAAAAATCAGATAGCATTATTCCGGCATTTCTTGTTCATATATTGGCAAATGCTTTAGGATCGGTACCTCAGCTTTTATAGTTATAATCTGCTTATAAAAACAGTTCAGGGAGACAATACTTATATTATCTCCCTGAATAACAGTTATATTATTATATATTACTTTAGAAATTTTGCTCTCTTATCAAAAGCACTACAGAATATATCCTCCAACTCCTTAACATCACTATCACAAACATCATCAGCTTCTGTATTCAATACCTCCTGCTTATCACAAGCATCTGCAACAGCCTCTTTATCATCACTCTCAACAATATCCACATCTGTCTCTTCACTATCAATTAATGCCGATTTAACATCTGTATATATATCATCATCAAGCAGAGCCGATCTTGCTCCGGTAAGATATCTTGAACGCACTGATGTCAACTTTATACTCATATTGTTCTATTTTTATAACAAACTACTATAACAGTAATTTACAACAATATTCATATTAAAGTCAATAGTATATAGTTACTTTTTCTTGATTGTTCTATAAAAATTATACCCTGAATAAACCACAAAGAAAGCCCAGATTGCTCTGAACGTCCAGTTATCCATCTCCATAAATAGTATTCTTGATTTCTCCGGATTATTAACAAAATTTATTACAATAACCATTATTCCAAGAACAACAACCACAAGTGACACAATACGTCTCATCATCTCTATATATATTAATAGCTTATTACGCTGGTTTTTAATTATAAAATATTGTCTAAATCTAATTATTATTTACAGTAATACCATACTTCTCTAACCTATCTTTTAATACCCTGCATTTTTCAAGCAAATTTTTATATGACGAAAACGACGTTTTAAACGACAGATAATATAGTGCAGCAATATTCTCAAACTCTACAGAATTTAAAACCTTTTGCTCATCAATAAACCTACCATGTATAATTGAAGACTCCTTAAGAATATATGGTAAAATAATAGTTTTGTACCTGTCAAACCCAACATTATCGGTAAATGAAACCTCATTAATAGCATCATTATACTCAACAATATTCTTTTTAAGATCAGCATCACCAATTATATTAAAACTTCCACTCTTTAGCATAGCGTCATATGTACCCTGTTCAAAATCATAAGATTTTAATCCTGTCAGAATATGGAATACCACCTTCATAGAATCAATACTTTTACCGCCCACATACATATAATCAATATTCAATTTAAGTCTGTTCAGGGTAACACTATCACTCTCTACTATCTTCTCTAATGTCTTTATATTATCATCTACATTCATTAAAAGATTCTCAAGATACAGATTAGCAATCCTCTCCTCTTTAGCATCCTGCCCCCAGTTATTAAGTACAAAACCAGATGTAACACCCAAAAACAAAACTATAAGTTCTAATGTAAGTCTCTTCCAGTTCTTCGGTATAAATTTGCTGATCTTCTTATCGGTCATAGTTAAATAATATCTTTGTAAAGTTTATAATTTTCGTCGTCAAAGCAGACAAATATAACCTTTTCAACAACATCAGAAACCATATTTTTTACAGTATTTACAGCTATCTCTGCTGCTCTGTTCTTAGGAAAACGGTATACCCCGGTACTAATATTCGGAAAAGCAATGGTTTTAACACCATTCTGCTCTGCAACCTTTATTGAATTAACATAACAACTGCTCAACAGGTCAGCCTCGCTCCTGTTTCCACCATTCCATACCGGACCCACGGTATGAATAACATATCTTGCAGGCATCTTTCCGGCTGTGGTTATAACTGCCTCTCCTGTTTTACATCCGCCCTGTTTATTACGAATCTTAACACACTCATCAAGAATAGCTTTACCTCCGGCTCTGTGTATAGCTCCGTCAACACCTCCGCCACCTAATAACGAACTATTTGCTGCATTCACAATAGCATCAACATTAAATGTTGTAATATCTCCTTTAACAAGTTCAATCTTCATATCCTGTAATTTAATTCTTCATAGATAATAAACCGCCATTAAATGGTAGTTTAATTAAAATGTTTCTCTCCTAAATTAATATATGTAACTCTAAAATCAAACACCATCATATACCATGTTCTCCTTAGAATTATGGTAATGAACATACCGATAAACCTTAGTTCTTTTAACAATAATGCAAAATTGCTAAACATTTATAGCAATAAAATTGTCTTTTAATTTTGTTATTTTCCTACTAAAAAGGTAAATTTAAATAACATAAACCACATGCTATTAGAGATCTTATAAAGAATTATGATTAAAACACAATATTTACAGGCACTGTAGCAGAAATAAAAAACAAACACTAACTACTTTCTTAAACAGGCTTATACTTTATACAGACCTCTATTACCTTAAAACAATTAATTATGAATGAAACAGAAAATGATCTTCTCAGATCTGTGAACTACAGAATCAAGAAAGAGATGCGAAAACAGAAGGTAATACCTACTGAATTTGCACGAAGAATTGGGGTTTCTGTATCAAGCATTACACGCATGTTATCTGTTGATACATGTAGTGTAAGCAGATTACAGGAATACTCAAAGGCGCTGAACCATAACTTTTTTACTGAACTTGCCGACGAACTTAACATTAACTTTCCGGAATCGGAAAAGGTATTACAATTGAAAGCTGAAATAAAAAAACTTAAGAACATTATCAGAGATAAGGATGGAGAGATAAAAACTTTACGATCTACAATAAAACTTATCTCCGGAAACAATACTGCAGATAATTAATATCTGAAAAATGCTCCCCGCTTTTAAATATTGTATAAAAAAACATAATTTTTTAAAAGCAGGGAGCTCTGTTATGTTTAACAACTCACCCACTATAAAACACTATATAACCCAAAAACTTACTCTAAACAAACAGGTATTTAGCAGATCAGATCAACGTACAATTTGACGTTTTCTTGCCAAGACTATTTAAATATTTCTATATTTGACAATAAGTAAATATAAACTATTTTGAATAACTGGCGTCATAAAACCAGATTATACTTATTATAAATACGGTCTGCAATAGCGATCACACATGTAAAATGAATAATTTTTTACTTTATCATATAATTAAAAATCGTAAAAATGAGAAAGACAACAATTCTTCTTATTGGAGCGGCTGCAATGCTTATGACAGCATGTAACTGCGAAAAAAAGAACTCTGCAAAATCGGATAACCCGTTCTTTACAGAGTACACTACTCCACATCAGGTGCCTCCGTTTGACAAAATTCAGGATGCACACTACATGCCTGCATTTGTTGAAGGTATGAAGCAACACAAAGCCGAAGTTGATGCAATTATTGCAAACACCGAGGAGCCTACTTTTGAGAACACAATTCTGCCATACGATAAGGCAGGTAAGCTTTACGGAAAAGTTGCAACAGTATTCTACTCTCTTAAGTCTGCAAACACAAATCCTGTTATCGACTCATTAGCTCAGGTTCTTGCACCTATGATGAGTAAGCACAGTAGTGATATCTCACTTAACGAGGATCTGTTCAAAAAGATTAAAACTGTATACGAGAAACGTAACGACTCAAATCTTGACGATCAGCAAATTCGCGTAGTTGAAAAGTACTATCAGGATTTTGTACGTAGTGGTGCAAACCTTTCTCCAGAAGATAAAGAGAAGATGAGAGCTATCAAAAAAGAGATGTCTCTTACTTCACTTACTCTAGGACAGAACCTGCTTAAAGAGACTAACAGCTTTAAAATGGTTATAGACAACAAAGACGATCTTGTTGGACTTCCTGAAGCTGTAGTTAATACTGCTGCTGAGACTGCAAAAGAGATGGACATGGAAGGAAAATGGGTATTTACTACTCAAAAGCCAAGTATGCTGCCTTTCCTTACTTACTCTCCTAAAAGAGATCTAAGAGAGAAGTTATACAGCGGATATTTTATGCGCGGTAACAACAACAACGAGAACGATAATAAAGAGCTGTTTGACAAACTTGTAAATCTACGTGTACGTCAGGCAAAACTTATGGGATATAACAACTTTGCTGAGTATGTAATTGAGAAAAACATGGCAAAGACTCCTGAAACAGTAATGGATTTCCTTAACAAGCTTTGGGAGCCGGCAATTAAAATGGCTGCAAACGAGGTTAAAGATATGCAAGCTATTGTTGATGCTGAAGGAGGTAAATTTAAGATTGAGTCTTGGGACTGGTGGTACTATGCTGAGAAAGTTAAGAAGGCAAAATACAACCTTGAAGAGAGCGAGATTCAACCATACTTTGTTCTTGATAACGTACGCGACGGAATGTTCCATGTAGCTACAAAACTTTATGGTATCACATTCAACAAACGCACAGATCTTCCTATCTACCACTCTGAGGTTGAAACCTGGGAAGTTAAAGAGGCAGACGGAACTCATCTTGGTATAGTATATTTTGACTGGCATCCACGTACAACAAAAAGAGGTGGTGCATGGTGCGGTGGATTCCGCGAATCAGGTTGGGAAAACGGTAAAAAAGTTGACCCAATTGTATCAATTGTTTGTAACTTCACTAAGCCTAGTGGCGATATCCCTGCACTATTAACTTGGGATGAGGTAACTACAATGTTCCATGAGTTTGGTCACGGTCTTCACGGTCTGTTTACTACTGGTAAATACTCACGTACTGCTGGTAGCGTACCAAGAGATTACGTTGAGCTTCCATCACAGATTATGGAGAACTTTGCTGCAGAGCCAGAGGTTCTTAAAGTATATGCTAAGCACTACAAAACAGGCGAAGTAATTCCTGACGAGCTTATTGCTAAGATGCAGAAAGCTGGTACATTTAATCAGGGATTTGCTACATCTGAATATCTTGCTGCTTCTATCCTTGATATGTCATGGGAAACTCTTACAGAAGAGGGTAAGCACGATGTAATTGCTTTTGAGAAAGCTGCAATGGATAAGATTGGTCTTATCAAAGAGATCTGGCCACGTTACAGAACTACTTACTTTAACCACATCTTCAGCAATGGTTATGCTGCTGGTTACTATGTATACATCTGGGCTGCTGTACTTGATGCAGATGCTTTCAACGCATTTAAAGAGTCTGGTGATATCTACAACCAGGATCTTGCTGCTAAGTTCCGTAAGCACTGTTTAAGTGAGTGTGGTAACGACGAAGGTATGGTTCAGTACAAGAAGTTTAGAGGTCAAGAGCCTGAAATTAAGCCTCTGCTTAAGAGAAGAGGTCTTCTTGCAAAATAAGAATTACCTATAATAATATACTAAGGCTGATCACTACTGATCGGCCTTTTTTTATTCCTAAAGAACATCTAAATATATATTGTTACTAATCTTATATACCATACCTGTTATTGGCTGCCTGAATACCGAAAACATCTCAGATACCGTATTTGAACAACCATTACCATCGGTTACCTGAACCTGAATATTATAATCCTCTTGCAAAGCAGTAGGATTACCATCTGATGCTACATTATAGCTCTGCACATTGGCTGAACTACCAGAACCACTCACAGTTATTGGCGATGTAATACTACCATGAGGACCGCTAAGCTCTGTCCATACATAATCGTAGTTAGACGGACCACTTAACACTGTTGCTGTAAGCTGAAATGTTACACCTCCTGAATCAAAGCATAAACTCATATTATCTGTAACCAGTGTTATCTGCGGCTTTGCTATTACAGTAACTGTTACTGAATATGCCGGACTGCTTATACCCAAACCTACATCCTTAACTGTTAACAATGCATTATAAACACCAGCCGAAGGCGATACAGGTACAGATACAGTTATAGCCCCTACTGCAAGTGTAGCATCTGTAACATCAACAAACCCCTCTCCCTCTGCTGTAGCATCATAATCTATACTATATACGTCCGGATCTCCATTAGTGGCAGAATACGGAAACTGAGCTGTAACAACACCAGAACAGATATCATCATTAGTTGCTGTAAGTGTTATTGTAACAGTTGGTCCATCGGTACAAGGTGGCGATCCGCAATTAAGCGCAGGAGGTACAGTTCCATTACCAGTAATATATGCATCAATAGTATTACCACTGTTATCAGATGTAATTGTTCCTTTATTATCAATAACGTCATCTGCAGTAATAGTACTCATATTAAGCATATGTATTGTCGTGTTTGGTTTTATTACAACTCCGTCACCAGTACTTGTAAACGATCCTCCATCTAATGTTATTACACCGGTTCCTTTAACCTCCAATTTACCTTCTGAAGTTACATTACCCGTAATAAGAAGCGTTCCATCATTTGTTATACTTCCATTAATATCAAGAATATCGGCATTAATTGTAAGCGATGCACCAGCTTTAATAACTATATTCCCGGTAACAACATTTATATTGGCATTAATAGTAAGATTTCCTGATCCTTTAACCTCTATATTTCCACTAACCGTACCTACAGGAACCGACAAAATACCACAATCGTTATGTACCAGTATTCCATCCTCTGCATTTGTATCAACAACACCAGATACACAATCATCAACATTAGTCTGCGAAAAAGCAACACTATATGAAATAGTGTAAACAATAATCAGGAATATATATTGTATAATAGAACTTCTACTCATCTCATAACAACTAGCACTCTATTTTATACGGAGTAAAACTATCTATGTTCCAATTTTTACATAATTATTTTTACTCATTCCTGATAACAACTTAACTATTTTTCTCTATAAACAAATAACTATACAGTAAACAAACAACAACACACACAACTATCTGTAACTACATAGTGTTACAACTTTGATAAACGGATCTTTAGCTTCCGGAAGCTAAAAACAACGTACAGCGTACTATTTTATTGTTAGCCAATTCAGAAAACATACATAAAAAACAACATAAATATATCCCCAATATAAATGCTAAAATTTCGGACATATTACATATATTTGTATATGTAAATATTTGGTATATGTAAGAGTGCTGTATATTCTACTACCCTCTGTAGATAAGCGGAACAGACCATTTGCTTTTTATGAATATACAGATTACCTGCAAAAGAGTATCTTCTGAAATACCAGATAGCTAAACTAAATGAGAAAAAATGAACAATATACTTATAGCAATTGCAATTGGAACCGTGGCAGGATTAGTAGACATAACGCCTATGATAATCCGCAAACTAAACAGACGTGATATACTGTCGGCATTTATTCACTACTTTATATTAGGTTTAATTATACCATTTATTAACTGGGATATAGCTCCATGGATTAAAGGCATAATAGTATCTGTATTAACAGCTGTTCCGGTAATGATAATGGTATACCCTAACAACAAAAAAGCGATAATACCAATAGCAACATTTGCACCACTGCTTGGCGCCGGTATTGGTATTGCCGGATGGCATTTTATAAATTAGTTAGCACTCATGCAATAGAAACCCTAGCTAAGAATTAAAATATAATCAAATGAGTAAGAATTGTATCCTATGCGACAAAAAATTATCTTTCTGGAATCAGCCGGTTTTTGGAAAAGGTATCTTAAAATCTCATGAAAGAATTTGTTCATCATGTTTTATGAAAGTTAATAATAAATCTCCAAAGACTGCTGCAAACTTAAAACGCTACGAGTCAACTGAGATTAAAGAACTGTTGGATTCAAATAAGAATACTCAGACAGTTAAAAACTCTATTGGTTTTCAAGTAACTGTAACTACTCCTGTTGAAACTGATACAAAAATAGATTCTGGGAAATGGGAAATTGTTCACAGAAAAACTCAGCGCTGGACAGAATTAGGATTTGGGGATAATGACAAATTTCCTGGATATGGAAAACTTTATGAAAGAGAATTTGAAGTTTGGTACTGTGATATTGGTTCTAAAAATAGAAAGGGGATTCAAAAATTCTCAGATAAATATCCTTTAAATTACGACCCGAGAGATTATCAAAAGATTGTAGGAGAAGGAGTTTATGTTGAAGCTCTGACAAATTCAAGAGGATACGAAGCACTTTACACTGCACTTGACAATAAAAATCGAAAACGATGGTATCTTGCACTGATTAGTAAAAAGCCTTTGTGGATTGAAACTGAAAGAGCAATAGAGAAAGAAGTTGAGACAAAAAAAAAGATTGAAATTAAAGTTCCAGAAGGTTGGAATCTAGTACAAAATCATTCAAAAGAGTGGAAAGCATTAGGATATAATAATGGATTTCCGGGATATGGAAAAATACATGAGGTTACATTTGATGTATGGTACTGCAATGTAGGTTCCAAAGAAAAGAATGAGTTAACTGAACTTAAAACTGAACTTGCTATTTATAAGGATGATAACTTGTATTACTTCGAAAGAGTTTATAAGCAATTGAATGAACTTAAAGATGCTCATCTGAACTTTGACCGATTAACAAGGACAAATGGATATGAGCAGCTATACAGCACAACATCTAAAAAGAAAAGATGGTATTTAGGAGTTAAAGAAATGACTCCAAGATATATTTTTACAGCAGGAGCAGATTAATAAAGCACTAAATGCAAACAATATGACAAACGGAAAGCCCCTGACAAAAATTAGTAAATTTCTGAGTCTGGTATTAAGGCACAAACCAGAAACAATAGGCATTATACTTAATTCTAATGGATGGACAGATGTAAATGAGTTGATATATAAGATGAACTCAACAGGATACAATATTGATATTGACACATTACAACTTGTTGTTGAGACAAATAACAAAAAACGATTCTGTTTTAACAGCAACAAAACCCAGATACGTGCCAATCAGGGACACTCTATAGAGATAAACCTTGGATATACGGCAAAAACGCCTCCTGCCCAACTATATCATGGTACTGCTGACAGATATACTGAAAATATATTTAAACTTGGAATACAGAAGAGAGACAGACACCATGTTCACCTCAGCAGAGATACAGATACAGCCCTGTCTGTAGGAAAAAGACACGGCAAACCAGTTATACTTGAGGTAGACACCATATCTATGATTAGTAACGGACATATATTCTACGAATCAGATAACGGAGTATGGTTAACAGACGAGGTTCCCTCTCAATTTATTAAGATAATACAACATTAAATATCAATTTTTCAAAACATTATAAAGGATAATAATAACCCCGGTAAAAACATTAAAATATATGGAACTAGTAACATACCAGAAATACAGAACAGTAGAAGAAGCTGCCGAGATGGTTCATCTGCTGAAAGATAATAATATAGACTACTATATAGAGAATATAGCACCATCAATAGATATAACATTTACAGGCGGAACAGAGCTTGAACATAAGATTGCAATAAAGCTATACCAGAACGATTTTGACAGAGTAGATAAACTTATGTGTAATATAGCTGCCAACAGTATAGATCTGGTTGAAGAGGATCACTATCTTTTTGAATTTACCGATGACGAGCTTTTTGATATGCTTAAAAAGTATGACGAGTGGAGTAAAACAGATCTGATACTTGCCAGAAAGATATTAAAAGATCACGGCAAAGATATTACCGACAAACAGATAGAAGAGCTAAAGAAAGATAGAATAAAAGAGCTTAAAAAACCCGATAAAGGGTCTGCATTCTGGCTCACAATTGGTTTTTTATTTGCTACTTTCGGAGGTATTATTGGTATGTTTATAGGATACTATCACTTCCGGACAAAAAAGACACTACCAAATGGCGACAGGGTATTAATCTACAATAAAAGAACACGTAAAGTGGGACTATATATATTCTGCATTGGTATTATTAGCCTTATAACCGGGATATTACTATGGTACAGTGGTGTTTTACAAACACAATGAATTAGCTGCTTATCCTAAAAATATAAGATATTTAGGATTATACAATCTATTACCAACAAACTCTCAACTAGTTGGTAATAGATTTATCTTACACATTCAAACAAATCATTTTTTACACTGTAATATTACACACTATATCCTCTCCAGTATATCGTAACTTGGTTCTATGTAGACATTATCTCATACATCAGAAAAAATACCAAGGATGAAAATGTACCCTTGGTATTTTTATTTAAATAAATTTAATTGTAAATACTTTAATATGTTTTTCCAATTACAATCTAATTATCCGTTTAGTTATCATATTATCACCTATATAAATCTGAATGAAGTATAAACCAGAACTAAAATTAGCAAAATCAATTACTGTACTATTTTCACAAACTACTTTATGCTTTACCTTCTTACCTTCTTGATTCATTATCAGAATTTCACGTATATTATCACTAACCAGACTTCTAATATTAAGAACATCTTTTACCGGATTAGGATACATATCAACCATATTTTCTTTCAATATTTCTACATCTGTAGCCACTTTAACTTTAAAGGTTCTTACAATCTCATTTGCTGTATTATAGTTTTCATTACCTGTTTGTTTTGCAATAACTTTTACGTTACCAACTCCGGTTATATGTATCTTATTACCATTAAGTGTAGCTGGACCTTCAACTGTAAACTCTACTGGTAAACCTGAACTACTAGTTGCACTGATATTAAAATCAGGATCTCCAAAAGTTTTATCAGGT
>DKJY01000004.1 GCA_002454955.1 Bacteroidales bacterium UBA6680 | reverse complement strand
GAGAATGATTATTATGCGGAGTTCCATATGGTATTTTAAAAACAATTTAGACATATGAAACGATTTTCTATCGCCTATTTTATGGCAATGGTACTTAAGTTGATCACTAACTGTAAAAATGCAGAGATACTTAGTAAACTAACACTGTTTGGTGTTACAGAGGCAACAATAGAAGAGGGAGAGGCTCTTGTTGCTGAAGCACAGAAAAGTATTAATGATCAGGAGCGTGAGCATAACGAGAAACTAAAAGCGTATGATGAGTATTTTGCTCAGAAAGAGCTGTGTGAAGATGAGCACAAAATATATAGTACGTTTGGCAGACTGGTAGTTGGTTCAGATAAGAACTTGTACGGAACCCTTAATTTTAATGAGCCTCTTGATCGTAAATCGTATGAGAGAACAATGCAGATGGAGAAGCGTTACCGTGCCGCACTTAATGAGGCTGCATTTATGGCAGAGATGGCAAAATATAATGTAACAGAAGGTTCTATAAACGGTTATATGGGGAATATAGAGATACTTAAGAAACTTCGCGTAGATTATGACCGTGAAAAAGGACAGGCAGAGAGTGCTACCGAGTTCAGAAAGCAGAAACTTGAAGAACTGAAAATATACTATAAAAAACTCAGAACGGTTGCCAAGGTTGCATTACGAGAGGATGTGCAACTGCTTGAGGAGCTTGGGATTGTTATTAAATAATATAATAACAGAGTCATAGGAGAGGAGGATATTTCTCTCCTATGTTTTTATATGTAATACCTGTTGATAACTACAATATCTGTGCAAACAGACAGACAATAAACTTATGGTAGATCTTAGTATTTTTGTGCACTCTTTGGTTTTTAAGGGCTGTTGTCTGAAATCACTGCGGGATGAGCTGTTTTTTATGCGCAGCAATTTTTTTTAATGAAATACTCCATCAGATTTATAAAATTGTGACTTTGTAGTACTAATTTGTCTCCCGAAAGATTAAAACATAGTTATGGAATTGTGTGGCAGTGATATAAAAAAAGAAAGCTGTAATTTTTTTTGGTGTGCAATCTTATATTTATTTGGGGCCGTTGATTAGAATCACTGCGGGATAGATTGTTTTTTTTGCGCAGCGAATTTTTTTAATGAAATACTCCATCAGGTTTATAAAATTGTGACTTTGTAGCACTAATTTGTCTCTAAAAAGATTAAAGCATCGTTATGGAATTGTGTGGCAGTGATATAAAAAAAGAAAGCTGTAATTTTTTTTGGTGCGCAATCTTATATTTATTTGGGGCTATTGATTAGAATCACTGCGGGATGACTTTTTTTTCTGTGCGACCCATTCTGCTGGTTCGAGCTGATAGCTAGGACGGAGCCAGTTATCTGTTATATAAGGCACAGGTACTTTATAGATGAATATAAAACCCTAATCATTAACAAACCCAATACTGCACAGATAAAATATTAAATATAGAACCATCCAGTTCCTGTTGCGATGCATGTCTATCTGGAATTTGCGATTACGTATAATTTATCCGCAACCTGTCGCAAAGCATGGTTATCCTGAACGTGTTGCGACGCATGGCAATGCGTCGCTAACTAATTATATCTGTATAACCTGAACTTGTGAGGTACACCATGTCGTGTCCGTAACCTCTTACATCATAGGATCTCTCCTTTTGGGAGGAGATAAAGAGGTGGGTTAATATAGTTTCATTATCTCTATAAAATTTGATATTTATGCAGCGTCTGAAAATCCTATTTACTAATAGCTTAACAAATTATGTCATGCTTTTTAATAGTCATTAATATACTTTTTTCAATAGCAAAAAAAGCGGGGAAGAATTCAAATAATGCCATCGCCACACAAAATGCTTGACGGTTTTTGTTGGGTAATATTTCCTAAATTTTGTGATCTCCCTTCCGGTCAGACAGCACAAAATTCTTAACGCAAATATCATCCCAAAAACCTACATTTTATGATGCGGATAAACATACTGCAAATTATTGTACTGTTTCTATAATTTGATGATGTAAATAAAATCTCGTCCCTTCAGAACTTGGAAATGATGCCTCTATCCCGATGAGCTATCAATTATCATCCCTTCTGGATTAGATTCTTCTGGGGCTGATTCATTAGACTAAATTCTGGAATTAGGACAGTCTGATATTAATGGTTCAAATTAAAATTAGTACCGAAGGTACGTTAATCATAAGCGTTGAATGAAATTCATCGCTTATGATATGTTAATTCACTAACCCTGAAAGGGTGAGGATATGTGGCGATAATAATATTATCTGGTTGTCTATATTGGTAAAAGCATACCTCGTCCCTTCAGTATTTCGGTTTGATATCAATCTACCAATGGGCTGTGCCCATCGGTAACTATCTTATCATCCCCGGGATTAGATATTTATGTAGGATCGGAAAATTCTATCTCCTAATAGCCTTAACAAATGATGTCATGTTTTTTAATTGCGGTTTCAGATTTGCGATAGCTCATGCAGCGCATTTACCTGTAGCTTCTCTTAGCGCAGAATGAGGAAGAAGATAATATGCATAAAATTTAGGGTTAATGTAGTACAAAACAAGAAACATGTCTCGCTTAGAGTAGAGCGGTCGGTTTAGAGATCTGTTTTATAATGATTTGTGAGGTACAAGCTATAGCTAATCCGATACTGCACGAATAAAATGAAAGTAAAGCTCGCACCATCGGTGGTTTTATCATGATGGCTTTATCGTCACGAAGTGGCAGCTTATTTAGCCTCATACCATCCGGAACCTGTAGCCACGCATGGTAATACACGGCAATCTTTTTTACCATTTAATATCATATAGTCAATTACCACATTGGGATAATTGACATCATGATAAGAGCCGTATAGGTTGAAAGGTTTAGGGATGAGATCCCCTTTATCTACTCTACAAATCTTAGTTATCAGAGTATTTACACCACTCATTAAATACCAAATGAACAATTAGGGAGTTGTAATTTTAACTCTTTAATCTCCTTTTTAGGAATATTGTTCGGAAAACATTTAATAACCTTCAGGTTTTTTAGTTTAATTATTGATTTAGGAAGGGTATATAATTGGTTACGCTGAACCTCTAACCACTCTAAATTTTTGAGATTACCAATAGAGTTCGGAAGGCTCTGTAGTTGATTTTCTCTAATATGGATAGAAACAAGACTCTCTAAATTTCCAAAAGTTTCAGGTAAACTAGTTATCTTATTTCTTTTAACTGTCAGATATTTTAATTTTTTCAAATTTTCAATAGATTCAGGTATGGTAACTAGTTCATTAGATTCTAAATCTAAACTTACCAAACTACTAATTTTAGTTATTGAGTTCGGGAATTTGATAAGCTTATTTTTATATAAATTCAGTGATTCTAAACTTATCAAATCATCAGCAGATTCAGGAAAAGATGACAACTGATTTTCTCTTAATTCCAGATTCTTTAAATTAGATAGCCCCCCAATAGATTCAGGTAAAGCAGTTAAATTGGAATAATTAAGCAATAAAGTTTTTAGTTTATTCAATTCTCCTATTGAACTTGGTAAACTAGTCAAATTATTTCCATTTAAATCGAGGTATTCTAAGTTCTGTAATTCAGCTATTGATTCATCAATTTCGGACAAACCACATAATGCCATTTCTAGACGCTTCAGATTTTTAATGTGGTTAATATTAATAGGATATTTTTGAAATTTATTTCTAGTTACAAACAGAGCCTTAAGTTGGCTTAATTTAGATACAGATTCGGGTAATGTTTTAAGCCTGTTATTACAAAGATTTAACCATTCAAGATTACTAAGGGTATATATTGAATTGGGCAAACTTTCTAAATTATTGTTGTCTAAATTTAAACTGGTTAAGTTTTTAAACTTTAATATTGATTTAGGGAATTGCGATATATTATTGTTACTTAACGATAAGTTATATACATCGTTAGGATTTTTTAATGCATCATCTAAAGAATAATATACTTTATCTTTTTGTGCAAAAGAGTTAAAACAGGTAATTATTAGTAATATAGAAATTATGGTTTTCATCTTTATATAATTGTTTGATTGTAAGGAAACTCAGTTATTAAAGTTAATGTTTTATCTATGTTTTCAATTTATAAATGGTAAATCACATATTTTACGAGGCTCAGTAAATACTCATATACTCCTAATATCACTGAGCAAGCATTAAATATTATATATTCTTGTGTGTGTCCTGCATGTGCAGCAGTACTCACCTGTTAAGGTTATTCACAAAACACAAATATACAAGTTTGCGTTAGAAGAAAAAATTGCTTGTAGCCTCTCTTAGAGTAGAATGAGGAGTATGATAGTATGTAGATAGTTTACTGGTTGGTGTAGTATCTATCGTAACTCTCCTTTTGGGAGGAGATAAAGAGGTGGGTTAATATAGTTTCATTATCTCTATAAGATTTGATATTTATGCAGCGTCTGAAAATCCTATTTACTAATAGCTTAACAAATTATGTCATGCTTTTTAATAGTCATTAATATACTTTTTTCAATAGCAAAAAAAGCGGGGAAGAATTCAAATAATGCCACCGCCACACAAAATGCTTGACGGTTTTTGTTGGATGAAATTTCCTAAATTTTGTGAACACCCTTCGGTCAGACAGCACAAAATTCTTAACGCAAATATCATCCCAAAAACCTACATTTTATGATGCGGATAAACATGCTGCAAATTATTATACTGTTTCTATAATTTGATGATGTAAATAAAATCTCGTCCCTTCAGGACTTATGTTTGATATCAATCTACCAATGGGCTGTGCCCATCGGTAACTATCTAATCATCCCTTCGGGATTTGATTTTAATAAAAAACGGCCACCATAAATGGCAGCCGTTAGAAAAATATATTGGTGTGTTACTATTATTTTACCTGATAATACATATCAACTCCCGGACCAAGAGGTAACCCGAAGTATACCCATATCATAATAAGTAATGTCCATAGAACAAAGAATGCAAATGTGTACGGAAGCATTGTTGCTACAATGGTACCAATACCCGCTTTTTTATCGTAGTTCTGGAAGTATGCTATAATCAGCGCAAAGAAACTCATCATTGGCGAGATTATATTTGTTACACTATCTCCAATTCTGTATACCACCTGCGATAGCTCAGGAGAGTATCCCATAAGCATGAACATAGGAATAAAGATAGGAGCCATAATAGCCCATTTTGCTGAGGCACTACCCATGGCAAGGTTAATTACACCAGCTAATAATATAAATAGAATGATGAGTACTATAATGTTCATATCGGCGGCCATAAGAGCATTGGCTCCTTTAATTGCCAGAATAATACCAAGGTTACTCCATTTAAAGAATGCAACAAACTGTGCAGCAAAGAACACAAGCACAATGTATGAAGCAAGCGTTTTCATACTACCTGCCATACCTTTCATTACATCGGCATCGTTTTTGAATTTCTTGGTAATGAATCCGTAAATAAGTCCCGGAACCATAGTAAACATAACAAGTACAAATATGATACCTTTTATAAATGGCGATTTAAGTACAGTTCCGTCTGTAGCTCTAAGGAAACCTTCAGAAGGTATAAGACCTAAAAGTGATATTGCTAGCAGAGTTAAACCTCCAACAGAAGCCCAGATCAATCCTTTTTTCTCAATAGGAGTTAATCTCTCCATCTTCTCAGGTTCAACATCGCCTTTGTATTTACCTAATCGTGGTTCAATAACTTTTTCGGTTATAATGGTACCGGCAAATGCAATAATAAATGTAGATGCAACCATAAAGTAGTAGTTTGCTGTAGGGTTTACAACATACTCCGGATCTAGTATCTTAGCAGCCTCTTCTGATAGTCCTGCAAGCAAAGGGTCAATTGTTCCCAGAATAAGGTTTGCACTAAATCCTCCCGATACTCCGGCAAATGCGGCAGCCATACCCGCAATAGGGTGTCTGCCAACAGCAAGAAATATAACTCCGGCAAGAGGTATAAGTAACACATATCCAACATCGCTGGCCATATTTGACAATATACCGGCAAATACAAGCACAAAAGTCAGATATTTTTTAGGTGCAGAGATAACTATTAATCGTATACTGGCACCAATTAATCCGCTACTCTCGGCAATACCAATACCCAACATTGCTACCAGAACAATTCCTAACGGAGCAAATCCGGTAAAGTTATCAACAACATGCAGCATTATTTTGTGCAGACCATCTTTTGATAAAAGATTTATAGGTTTAATGATCTCTTTTGTAGCAGGATGTATTGCCTCTACATCAAACCAATGAGCTACACCTGAAAAGATTAAGACAATAAGTGCAAATATTGCAAATAGCGTTGCCGGATGCGGTAGTGCATTACCAGCCTTTTCTGTAATATTCAGAAACTTGTTAAATATACCCTTTGTTTTAGTCATTTGATTGTTATGTTAAATTTCAACAGGCAAAGATATTATTCTGTACAAATCCTGCTAATGGTAAAATAAAAAAGACGGTGTTATCTGATGAATATATGAAAAAACCTTATTAAGTGATAATTATACTAAATTAATAGATGTAATGCTAATTAATGTAGATAAAAGATATTTTTGATTTTTATTGTTTTGTTTTAAAAGCGGCTTTTTATATTTAACAACTGTTTGATAGATGATTATAACAATGAAGAAAGCTTTACCACATTTGTGATGCAGGTAGTTGTTGGTAATATTTATTCATATTCAGTGCTATAAAAAATTCAGTTTCTGAAAAAATATGATATATTTGCGGATTGTTGTACATAAACGTAGAATAACTGTTTTAATAAACTATATAAAATAAAAACACATGCAAAATAAAGGAGCGATAAGATTATTTGTAATTGCGCTAGCTCTGGTAAGTATCTACCAGCTCTCCTTTACCTGGATAGCCCGCCAGGTTCGTGAAGACGCTAAAGAGTATGCCGGAGACGATTTAAAAAAGGAGCTATATTATCTTGATTCTATAGCAACAAAGCCGGTATATAATCTTTTGATTACTGAGTACACGTACAAAGATTGTCAGGCAAGAGAAATTAATCTTGGTCTGGACCTTAAGGGGGGAATGGATGTAACATTAGAGGTTTCTGTTGTTGATATCATTCGTAGTATGAGTGGTTATAATGCAGATGAGACTTTTAATAAAGCCATTGCAAGAGCTAAAGAGTTACAAAAAGATAGTCAGGACGATTTTGTGACGCTTTTCGGAAAAGCGTTTGCAGAGTTGGATGCCAATGCATCGTTAGCTGCTATTTTTACAACACCTGAGCTTAAAGATAAAATCAGTTTTAACTCAACAAATGCTGAAGTATTAGATGTTATCAAAGAGGAGGCAGAGTCTGCTATTGATAACTCTTTTAATATTCTTCGTAGTCGTATTGACCGTTTTGGTGTAGCACAGCCAAACATTCAGCGTCTTGAGACTTCAGGAAGAATCTTGGTTTCGCTGCCAGGTATTAAAGAGCCTGAAAGGGTTCGTAAACTGTTACAAGGAACAGCAAACCTTGAGTTCTGGGAGACTTATGAGGCTAATGAGATTTATTCTTTTTTGGAGAAAGCAAATGCGAAGATTCGTGAGATAGAAAAGGCTGAGGAGGATTTAGCAGTAGCAGATGCTGAAGCAAAGGCTGATGAACCTAAAGTTGATGAGCCAAAAGAGGGAGAAGATGCTCTTCTTGATAAGATTGAGGGTGAGAAGGCAGATTCTACAACTGTAGATCAGGCTCAATTGATGAAGAACAATCCATTGTTCTCGCGTTTACAACCATATAACAGAGATCGCGCAGCGGTAGGTATTGCACATTATAAGGATACTGCACAGATTAATGCATATCTAAAGATACCTCAGGTAAAAACAATTTTTCCTCGTGATGTAAGATTTTTATGGGGAGTTAAAGCTGTTGATAAAGAGGAAGAGAGCCTGTATGAGTTAATAGCTATAAGGGTAACGACCCGCGATGGTCGTGCGCCACTTGATGGAGGTGTTATTACAAATGCTCGTAGTGAGTTTGCTCAGGGATCTGCAAAATCAGAGGTTTCAATGAGTATGAACTCTGAAGGAGCAAAAATTTGGGCAAGATTAACTGGTGAGAATGTTGGTAAATGTATTGCTATTGTACTTGATGACTATGTTTATTCGTATCCAAGAGTTGATGCTGAAATCACTGGAGGAACATCTAGTATTACTGGTGGATTTACTGTAGAAGAGGCAAAAGACCTTGCAAACATACTTAAGTCAGGTAAGATGCCTGCACCAGCAGTAATTATTGCTGATACTATTGTTGGACCATCACTTGGACAGGCTGCTATTGAGGCAGGAATGAAATCGTTCCTTATTGCTTTTGCGCTTGTTCTTATATATATGATATTCTACTATAGCCGCCGTGGTGGTATAGTTGCAGATATTGCACTTCTTGTTAACATGTTCTTTATTATCGGAGTTCTTTCTTCGTTCGGAGCAACATTAACACTACCAGGTATTGCAGGTATTGTTCTTACTATTGGTATGTCGGTAGATGCTAACGTGCTTATTTATGAGCGTATACGTGAGGAGCTTGCAGGTGGTAAAGGTTTAAGATTAGCTATTACAGATGGTTATAAGAATGCATATTCGGCTATTCTTGATGCGAACATCACTACATTCCTTACGGCTGTAATTCTGTTCTTATTTGGTTCAGGTCCTATTAAAGGTTTTGCAACTACACTTATGATTGGTATCGCTACATCTCTTATTACTGCAATATTTATTACTCGTCTTATTTTTGAGTGGCAGCTTAAGAGAGAGCAGAATATTACATTTGGTACAAAACTTACAAACAACTTCTTTAAGAATACTAAGATTAACTTTATTGGTAAGCGTAAAGTATACTATGTAATTTCAGGTATCTTTATTGTTCTTGGAATTATGTTCCTGTTCACAAAAGGTCTTAACCCTGGTATCGACTTTAAAGGAGGACGTACATATGTTGTTAAGTTTGAGCAGCCTGTAAAAACTACAGAGATTGCTAAGATGTTAGCAGATGACTTTGATGGTGCACCAGAGGTTAAAACTTTTGGAGGAAAAGATCAGGTACGTATTATTACTAAGTACAGAATTGAAGAGCCGGGAACTGAGGTAGATGATGAGGTAGATATGAAGCTTTACGAAGGGTTGAAACCAGCTATTGGTGACAACGTATCGTTCGAGTCGTTTATGTCAGACTATCGTCAGAGTTCAGAGAAGGTTGGGCCAACTATTGCTGATGATATTAAGAAAGAGGCATTGCTTGCAATATTCTTTGCACTTATTATAATGTTTATCTATATCCTGATAAGATTTAAGAACTGGCAGTTTGGTCTTGGTGCTGTTGCTGCTCTTGTTCACGATACATTAATTGTTCTTGGTCTGTTCTCAATACTAGATGGTATCGTACCATTCTCATTAGAGATTGATCAGGCATTTATTGCGGCTATTCTTACTGTGGTGGGTTACTCTATTAACGATACCGTGGTTGTATTTGACCGTATTCGTGAGTTTATAGGTCTGTATCCAAAGCGTGAGCGTAGAGATATTATGAATAGCGCACTGAACAGTACTTTAAGTCGTACATTTAGTACATCGTTAAGTACATTTGTTGTTCTTCTTGCAATCTTTATCTTTGGTGGTGAGGTGATTCGTGGATTTGTATTTGCACTTCTTATTGGTGTTGTTGTTGGTACATATTCATCACTATTTATTGCAACTCCACTTGTTTACGATACAGTACTTAAAGGAGAGAAGAAAAGAGTACTTAAAGGAAAAGGTAATAAAGCTAGATAGATAGCTATATAATATATACTAAGGGTGTCAATATTAAATTGACACCCTTTTTTATTGATATTAGTTGTATTGAATTAAATGAATTGATAAATGAAGAGAGATAGTATTGTAATAATTGTAGCGTTAATAGTTTCAGGGGTAATATCAAGGTTGATATATAATATGGTACTTCCTGCATGCGGTGTTGATATAAAAAACATGCATTATATTTTAGATATTCTCTTACCTGTACTATTTATGATTCCGTTTTATATATTTACAAAACTTGCAATTATAAAGATGTTTAAATTGGATATGTAGTGAGGGGTTTAGGTGTGTATTGAGAGTTCTGTAACCGAGTTTGGTTGGTCTCTGCTATCGTCATTTTTTAAGGCTGTATAATCTATTCATAAGCCTTGTAACAGTTGTATATTAGAGTGAATGATATTGTAACAGATTTGTATGTCTGGATACTTAAAGTGCATTATATCAGGTGTTTTTAAGAAGAACTGAATTACCAACCAAATTCGTTAACAGAGCGGTCATTTAAATATTACATACGCTATTGAGTTGTGTTTGAAACCATCTATTGTGTTATATTTTAAGTCGAAAAATTTATTCAAAAAAAGCCATATCGTAATTCTGATATGGCCAAATTAAAGAAGATGAGTATTATACTCTACTCAAAGTATACATGTTCAAAACTATGAACAAGTTCTCTTAATTTCTTAATATTATCTAGATTAGTACTTTGCTTACTCTTCATAGCATAGATCTGAATTTTATGCATTAATGTAAGTTGTTTGATATATCTCTGATACGCTTTCTTATCCGATTTATTAGCTGGTTTTATTCTTTGATGCATGAAATATTGACTTGCAATCTCTTGTATCTTCTTTGCATGCTCCTCTTTATTAATAACCCATCTTATTATATCATGACTGTTTTTTGTACCGTTTTCAGATAGAGCTTTAATCTTATTTATAGATTTCTCAATTGTTGATATATGTTCATAAAATAGTTTTATACGTATAGAATCGCCATATATACCACAAGGAATCTCGCAGTGTGCTTTTGCACTATTTATTGTTGAAAACAGGATTAATAGAGTTGATACTATTAATAGATTTATTTTTCTCATATTGTAAGTTTTATTGTTGCCATCATTTAACAATAAATTATACAATAAGTTCAAAAAAAATGAGGCTGTCATATTCTTGGCAGCCTCATGGTTAAAGTATAATGAATATCTTATTTTAGATATTTATCAAGCCATCCAAAGAACTCTCTCTGCCATAGAATTGAGTTTTGTGGCTTAAGAACAAAGTGTGTCTCTTCAGGGAAGTATAAGAAGCGTGCAGGAATACCTCTTAATCTTGCAGCATTAAATGCCTGCATACCCTCTGTGTATGGAATACGGAAATCTTTTCCGCCATGAATAACAAGTATTGGAGTATCCCAGTTCTGAACAAATTTGTGTGGAGAATTTGCATATGAACGTTGTGCAGTTTTGTTCTTCATATCCCAGTATGCACCACCAAGATCGTGGTTAGGGAAGAATGTCTCCTCTGTTGCACCATAGAAGCTCTCAAGATTAAACATACCACAATGAGCAATAAAAGCCTTAAATCTCTTCTCGTGCTTACCTGCAAGAAAGAATGTTGAGTAACCACCATAGCTTGCTCCAACGCAACCAAGTCTGTTCTCATCAATAAACTCCTCTTTCTTAAGTGCATCAACAGCCGATAGATAATCCTTTATATTCTGTCCTGAATAATCTCCAGATATCTGAGCATTCCACTCTTTACCAAACGATGGTAAACCACGTCTGTTAACACCCATAATGATATAGTCGTTTGCAGCCATCATAGCAAAGTTCCATCTATATGAGAAGAATTGACTAACTGCAGACTGAGGTCCACCTTGGCAATATAGTAGTGCAGGGTACTTCTTATTCTTGTCGAAGTTAGGAGGGAAAATCATCCAAACAAGCATCTGTTTTCCATCGGTTGTTGTTACCCAACGCTCCTCTGTGTGACCAAGATTGATGTTATCGTAGATATTCTTATTTACGGTTGTAATCTGCTCTTCAGCTCCGGAAGCCATATCTACCTTAAATAACTCAGTAGCCATTTGGTGTGTTGTTTTACCACCAATCATAATACCATTAGCTATAGAGTAAGCATTAAAGTTATGCTGACCTTTAGTTATCTGACTAAACTGCTTACTTGCAACATCTACCTTGTATATCTGGTAAGTAGCCTTTGTTCCTGAAACAAAATAGATCTCTTTACCATCCTTGCTCCATGTGTAGTTGTGGGCATTCTGATCCCAATTCTCATTAACAAAGTTTATCTCTTTTGTAGCAAGATCCATAATCATAAGACGCTCCTTGTCCGATTCGCAACCAGGAGTCTCCATGCTCATGAAAGCCATATATTTATTGTCTGGCGAGAAAACAGGATACTTATCATAGCCCATCATTCCCTCTGTCATGTTAACAGTTTTTCCACTCTCTGTATTGTAGAAGTAGATATCAGAATTAGTACTTGTTGCATACTTTGCGCCCGTAAGCTTCTTACATGTATAAGCAATTGTTTTGCTGTCAGGGCTCCATGTCATCTCTGAATCGTCAAAATATGGCGATAGAGGAGCATCCCAAAGCTCATCTTGCATAATATCCTTTCCTGAGCTGAACTTTCCGTCCTTTACATCAGCAACAAAAATATGACTGAACTTGTAGTCTGTCCAATCGTTCCAGTGACGATACATAAGATCATCAAATACTTTTGCATTTGAAAGCGGAAGATCGTTGTGGATATCGCTTGCCGACTTCTGTAACTTAACATCTTGTGTGTACATTACCTTAGATTCGTCCGGAGAAAAGCGGAAACTATTAATACCACCCTTTACATCAGAAACCATTACTTTTTCTGATCCGTCCGCATTCATCTTCCATACCTGTACCTCACCACTTGCTGTTGACATATAAGCAATCTTCTCTCCACCGTTAGCCCATGTTGCAGCAAACTCTTTTGTATCGTCTGTTGATAACTGTGTTGTCTGTTTACTGGTAACATCTGTTACAAAAACATTAGAGGTACTCTTGTTAGTGTTAGCATCATACCTGGTAACAGTGTACAATACCTTTGTTCCATCAGGCGACAATACTCCGCCACCAATCCTACCGAATTTCCATAGAATCTCCGGAGTTAAGCGACCGCCTTTAATCTCTTGGTCAGTAAGTTTGTTTGAAAAATCTGACTTTACTACATCTGTTGCCTTCTTATTTGTGCAACATTTGTCGTTACATGACATAAGTGTAATTGCTCCGGCAAGAGCAACTGCAAATAATGATCGTTTCATATTGAATAATTTAAATATTTGATAATTATAATCTACTTTACAATCAGAAAAAGGGTTTTGATAATGTTCCCGAGTTCTGTTACTATATTTATAGTGCAATTTACTTAATAAGTCTGAACATTCTTATCATTAAAAAGGATTAATTTGTACATATATGGTTAATCTATAGCTGTTATAGAGCAAGTGTTTTGCGACTTGTTTATCTATGTTGTTTAACACATCAGTTAAATCGCAGGTTTTGTTAATTTTATAACAAGAATAATTTTCGTGAATATCTGTAAATATGAAAACGTCTATATTTAACACATTTGTTAAATATAAAACAATCACATCTTTGATTTAACAGGTTTTTGGTATGATATTACAGATATGGTTAAGTTCAGAAGTCTAATTATTCTGTAATCTTATCATAAGATTGTATACAGTTATCCTTTCCAATAACAGAAAAAATAACAATATTGTTCATAATTGAAAAATAAATTTAACTTTGCCATTGACATTAAACATGGTATTGCATAAATGTTTGTAAGAAAAAGCTTTGCAAAATATTAAAAAACATTTTTGAGATGAATAAATTAATTACATTAGAAGAGGCCGTAGCAAAAGTTCAGAGTGGAATGACTGTGATGATTGGTGGTTTTTTAGCTGTTGGAACAGCCGAAAATATTGTTGACGGCATTGTTGCATCAGGAGTTAAAGATTTAACAATTATCTGTAACGATACAGCATTTGCCGATAAAGGTTTGGGTAAACTTATTGCTAACAAGCAGGTTGCTAAAGTAATTACATCTCATATTGGTACCAATCCTGCTACTATAGAGCAGATGAATAACAAAGAGTTAGAGGTGGAGTTTAGTCCGCAGGGAACATTGGCAGAGAGAGTACGTGCTGGTGGAGCTGGTTTAGGTGGGGTACTTACACCAACAGGACTGGGAACAATGGTTGCCGAAGGTAAAGATATTATTACAGTTGACGGAAAGGAGTTTCTTCTTGAGAAACCGCTTAAGGCCGATGTTGCAATTATTGGAGCAAGTGTTTCTGACGAGGAGGGAAACCTTATCTATAAAGGAACAACACAAAACTTTAATCCACTTATGGCAATGGCTGCGGAGACAGTTGTAGTTGAGGCACAAGAGATGGTTAAGGTTGGCGAAATTAGTCCGGAGATGGTTAAAACACCATCAATTTTTATTGATTACATAGTATATAATAAATAATAAAATATAGTTGATATGAATAAGTCGATGATCAGATTACGTATGAGCTCACATGACGCTCACTATGGTGGAAATCTTGTTGATGGAGCAAGAATGCTTCAGCTTTTTGGTGATGTAGCAACAGAGTTATTAATCCAAAGAGATGGTGACGAAGGACTGTTTAAAGCATATGATATGGTTGAGTTCTGTGCTCCTGTATATGCTGGTGACTATATTGAAGCTGTTGGTGAGATTGTTGAAGAGGGTAACAGTAGTCGTAAGATGAAGTTTGAAGCTCGTAAAGTAATTGTTCCACGTCCTGATATCTCAGATTCAGCATGTGATGTACTTGAAGAGCCTATAGTTGTATGTAGAGCAACTGGTACTTGTGTTACACCAAAAGCGTGTCAGCGTAATAACAAATAAAAATATTGACCAATGGAAAAATTAATTATTACAGCAGCAATCTGCGGTGCAGAGGTAACTAAAGAGCATAACCCGGCAGTTCCTTATACAATTGAGGAGTGCGTACGTGAGGCAGGTCTTGCATATGAGGCAGGAGCAAGTATTATTCACCTTCATGTTAGAGAAGATGATGGTACACCTACACAAGATAAAAACCGTTTTAAAGCAGTAATGAATGCTATCCATGCAAAATATCCTGATGTAATCATTCAGCCTTCAACAGGTGGCGCAGTAGGAATGTCAAACGATGAGCGTTTACAACCAACTGAGCTTAATCCGGAGATGGCTACACTTGATTGTGGTACACTTAACTTTGGTGGCGACGAAATATTTGAAAACACTGAGAATACTATAAAATACTTTGGTGAGAGAATGATTGAGCGTGGTATTAAACCAGAGCTTGAGGTGTTTGATAAGTCAATGATAGATATGGCACTTCGTCTTCACAAAAAAGGATACATTAAATCGCCAATGCACTTTGATTTTGTAATGGGTGTAAATGGTGGTATATCAGGAACACTACGCGACTTCGTTTTTCTACGCAACAGTATCCCGTCAGATGCAACATATACAGTAGCAGGAATCGGACGTTTTGAGTTCCCGTTGGCAGCAGCTGCAATTATCGATGGCGGACATGTACGTGTGGGATTTGAAGATAACACAATGCTTGCTAAAGGAGTTATGGCAAAATCAAACGGAGAACTTGTAGAGAAGGTTGTACGTCTTGCAAAAGAGTTTGGACGTGAGATAGCAAATCCTGCTGAGGCAAGAGAGATATTAGGATTAAAACAGAAATAATTATCATTCAGATATATTTTTAGAGTAATGGAAAGAGGTAATAAATTTGGTACTCACAGAGTACTTGAGCCAAAAGGAACACTTCCGCAACCGGCACAAAAACTGGACAACACAATGTCTATCTTCGATAATGAGATTTTAATTGATGTTAAAACTCTAAATATCGATTCAGCAAGTTTTACTCAGATTAAAGGCGCTTGCGATGCCGATACTGCAAAAATGGAAGAGATGATTCTTTCTATTGTAGGTGAGCGCGGAAAGATGCAAAACCCTGTTACAGGTTCAGGAGGAATGTTAATTGGTGTGGTTAAAGAGATTGGACCAAACTTCCCTGATAAGAACCTTAAGGTTGGCGATACTATTGCTACACTTGTTTCGCTTAGCTTAACTCCACTTAAAATAGAGAAGATTAAAAACATTAACATCTCTAACGATCAGGTTGATGTTGATGCTCAGGCAATCCTTTTTGCTAGTGGAATATATGCTGTTCTACCGAACGATATACCAGAGAAGCTTGCTCTTGCAGCACTTGACGTAGCTGGTGCTCCTGCACAGGTTGATCGTCTTGTAAAAGAGAACGATACTGTATGTATCATTGGTGGTGGCGGAAAATCAGGTGTTCTTTGCTGTTACCAGGCAATGGAGAAAGTTGGACCAAACGGTAAGGTTATTGTTGTTGAGTACTCTGCAGAGAATGCACAGCGCATCAAAGATCTTGGTCTTGCACATGAAGTTATTGTTGCCGATGCTACAGATGTAATGAATGTTTACAACAAAGTTACTGAGATATGTGGCGAGGATGGATGTGATGTAGTAATTAACAATGTTAATATTGCAAATACAGAAATGACATCAATCCTTATTACAAAAGACAGAGGATGTGTTTACTTCTTCTCAATGGCTACATCATTTACTAAAGCGGCTCTAGGAGCAGAGGGAGTAGGAAAAGACGTTGATATGATTGTAGGAAACGGATATGCAATTGGGCATGCTGATCTTACACTTGAAATTATCAGAAAGTCAGAAGGAATTAGAGAGTTGTTTGAAAAATTATACGTTTAGGAGAATGATTGATAATCGTAAAAAGTTCTTTCCGGAAGTTACTGACGAGCAATGGAACGACTGGAGATGGCAGGTTAGAAACCGTATTGAGACACTGGATGAACTTAAGAAGTACATCAGTCTGACAGAAGAAGAAGAAGAGGGAGTGCGTAAGTCGTTAGAGACTTTGCGTATGGCAATTACTCCATATTACCTAACACTTATTGATACTGAAAACCCTGATTGCCCTGTTCGTAAGCAGGCTATTCCTATGGGTGCTGAGGTACATAAAGCAGATGCTGATCTTCTTGATCCACTGCACGAGGATGAGGATTCACCCGTTCCTGGATTAACACACAGATATCCGGACAGAGTACTTTTCCTAATCACAGATATGTGTGCTATGTATTGTCGTCACTGTACACGTCGTAGATTTGCTGGTCAGTCAGATGCTTCTACACCAGACGATAATATAGAAAAAGCAATAGAATATATAGCAAAAACACCTCAGGTAAGAGACGTTGTTCTTTCTGGTGGTGATGCACTACTTGTTGGTGATGAGAAACTAGAGTACATTATCAAAAAACTTCGTGCAATCCCTCATGTAGAGATTATACGTCTTGGATCACGTACTCCGGTTGTTCTTCCTCAGCGTATTACAGAAGATCTTGTAAATATGCTTAAGAAGTATCATCCGGTATGGGTTAACACTCACTACAACCACTCACAAGAGATGACTCCTGAAGCAGAGATAGCACTTGCTCGCCTTGCAGATGCTGGGGTACCATTAGGAAACCAGTCTGTACTTCTTCGTGGGGTTAACGACTGTGTACACGTAATGAAGAACCTTGTTCATAAACTTGTTAAGAATAGAGTTCGCCCTTACTATATATATCAGTGCGATCTTTCAATGGGGCTTGAGCACTTCAGAACACCAGTTTCTAAAGGTATCGAGATAATTGAGAACCTGAGAGGTCATACCTCTGGATTTGCAGTACCAACATTTGTTGTTGATGCTCCGGGTGGAGGAGGAAAAACTCCGGTTATGCCTCAGTATGTTATCTCACAAAGTCCTGGTAAGGTTGTTCTTAGAAACTTTGAGGGTGTTATCACTACATATACAGAGCCTGTGAACTACACAACAGAGTGTCACTGCCCTGAGTGTGATAAAACTGCTAAGCCGGAAGGTGTTGCTTCACTTCTTAAAGGTGATAAGCTATCAATTGAGCCTTCAACTTTAGCTAGAAAAGAGAGAAACAAAAAGTAATATATGCCTTTTGTAAAGGATATAGAGAATTATAAGAGTCTTTCTATTGTTGGACTTGAAAAGAATACCGGGAAGACAGAGTGTCTGAACTATGTATTGTCACGTTTAAAAGACAGCCATAGGCAGATTGCTCTGACTTCTATCGGTATCGATGGTGAAAACCGCGATCAGGTTAAACAGACACACAAACCGGAGATTGAGGTATACGAAGGGATGATTTATGTTACTCCTGAACTGTATTACCGCAAACGAAAGCTTGTATCGGAGATACTTGATGTAAGTACGCAACAAACCTGTTTAGGCAGACTTGTTACCGCACGTGCAAAAAGTTCCGGAAAAGCAATGATCTCAGGTCCTGCAAATAATAAAGCTCTTAAGGAGCTTATAGATAATTTGCATAAAAATGGTGTTGATACAACAATAGTAGATGGGGCTCTGTCTCGTAAGAGTATTGGCTCTCCGGCGGTAACAGATGCAATGATTCTGGCAACCGGTGCAGCTCTCTCTGCAAATATCCCGCAACTGGTATTTAAAACACAGTATATATATAATCTTATTAATATAGATACTGTTGAAAAAACATTAGGAGACAGGTTAATTGATATAGATAACGGAATATGGGCAATTACACCCGATAACCTTATTGTTGATCTTGGAATAACCTCAGTACTTATGATAGAGAGGGTAAAAGAGAAACTATTTGGATACGGGACACGTTTCTTTGTAAATGGTGCTGTTACAGATAAACTGTTTGAATTTCTTAAGAATCAGAAACAGATTAAAAAAACAGAGGTGATAGTACGCGACTTTACAAAGATATTTGCAACACCAGAGGTCTACTACTCATATATAAAGAGAGGCGGAAAGATAAGTGTGTTACAAAAAACAAAACTAATTGCTGTATGCATAAATCCGGTATCGCCAGATGGATATAACCTTAACTCCGACGAACTAAAACAGGCAATGGAAGAGAAACTTCAGTTACCTGTTTACGATGTAAAAAAGATATAATATGCAATTAAAAAGTGTAATATCAGAAATTAGCGGACTGCAATTTATGGTTGAAAACCTCGACCTTAAATCGTCTGTGGGAAAAAGATTTCTGCTTGATACATATATAATGCAATCGGCAAACCAGATAAATACCGAGCTGGAGCTGGTTCAGAAAGCATTGCATATTATTAACCACAAAGAGAACAGCAGCCTTATAGATAAGTTGCAAACACGCCTGCTTCATATACGCGATATAAACGGAAGTATACGTAATGTGGGTAACGATATTATTCTTGATGATATTGAGCTGTTTGAGATAAAATCGTTTGCAATGATTGTGCAGGAGATTATCTCACTATGTTATAAATATGATCAGAATATAATAGATATCCCTGATCTGTCGGGTATAGTGAATATATTAGACCCCGATAAAACAAACATTCCATCGTTCTATATATACGATTCATATTCAGAATCACTGTCGCAACTGCGCAGAGATATAAAAAAGCTGAAGAGCGAAGAGTTTGACGATCAGGAAGAGAAGAACCGAAAGCTTGATACATTGCTTACAAAAGCAGAGAAGTTAGAGTTTGAGGTACGTGTAGATCTGTGTAAAGAGATAAAGAGAGATCACAATAATCTTGAAAAAGCACTACACAATGTAGCACATCTCGACATAATTATATCAAAAGCACTTCAGGCAGATAAATACGAGCTTTGTCGCCCCCAGATATCAGAAGAGGTAACCGAATATAAAGCTCTTTTTAATCCTGAGATAAAGGATAACCTGAAGAAGCAGCGCCGCGCATATCAACCTATAGATATAAAACTGAATAAATCGGTTTGTTTTATCACAGGTGCAAATATGGCCGGCAAAACGGTAATCCTAAAAACAATAGGACTTAGCCAGTACCTTACACAATTCGGATTCTTTGTGCCGGCAAAAGAGGCATCAGTAACAATTGTTGATAAGGTAATGATATCAATAGGCGATGAGCAGTCTGAACATAACGGACTATCATCATTTGCCTCAGAGATGGTTAAGATAGATAAGATGGTACAAGAGGCTCAGAAAAAGAGCAATGTACTTATATTAATAGATGAGCTTGCACGCACAACAAACCCGGTTGAGGGTAGAGCAATTGTTAATGCTGTGGCAAACATACTGTATGAGAACAATATCCGTAGCCTTATAACCACACACTACAGCGGACTGAGCAACCAATGTAGAAAATTACGAGTAAAGGGATTAGATAAAGATATTAAGGCCGGAGAGATAAACAGAGATAATATAAATAACTATATAGACTATTCGCTTATTGAGGACGAAGTAGGAGTAACCCCTCATGAAGCACTCCGTATAGCACAAATGCTGGGAATTAATGAGCAAATTATCAGTAAAGCGCAGCAGGAGTTAATAGTTGTATCTGATAAGGTAACAGATAAAGGAAATTAATTAAAGATTAATAAGATGCAAAGTAGTAAGTTAGGACTTGATTTTGAGAAAGTTGGTTACGCTAAAAAGGTATCTGAGAAGATTGCCAACAATGTACAGAAGTTTGTAGATAATTACACTACTGTAGCTGTTGAGCGTACCTTGTGCCGACTTCTGGGAATTGACGGAGTGGATGCTAATGGTGTGCCATTGCCAAACGTTGTTATCGATGAGCTTAAAGACAAAGGTGTACTTAGCGAAGGAGTAATGTTCTTTCTTGGTAATGCTGTAATTGAGACAGGACTTGATCTGCAGGAAATTGCAGAGAAAGTAGCGACAGGTGAACTAGATATCACTAAACTACCAGTACACAAGAGCGAGGATATTCAAAAGGCAATTAAACCATTTGTTGATCAGGGGGTAGATAAGATAAAGAATCGTACTGCAAAGCGCGATAACTATCTTAACACAATTGGCGAAGGAGCGAAGCCATACCTGTATGTTATTGTTGCAACAGGTAATATCTACGAAGATGTTGTACAGGCAGAGGCAGCAGCACGCCAGGGAGCAGATATTATTGCTGTAATCCGTACTACCGGACAGAGTTTACTTGACTTTGTACCATACGGAGCAACAACAGAAGGTTTTGGTGGTACTGTGGCAACACAAGAGAACTTCAAGATAATGCGTACTGCACTTGATAAAGTAGGCGAAGAAGAGGGACGTTATATACGCCTGTGTAACTACTGTTCAGGACTTTGTATGCCAGAGATTGCTGCAATGGGTGCTATTGAAGGACTTGATGTGATGCTAAACGATGCCCTTTACGGTATCCTTTTCCGCGATATAAATATGCAACGTACAATTGTAGATCAGTACTTCTCACGTGTACTTAACGGATTTGCAGGAGTTATCATTAACACAGGAGAGGATAACTACCTTACAACTGCCGATGCATTCCAGGAAGCACATACAGTACTTGCATCAGACTTTATTAACGAGCAACTTGCTATTGTTGCAGGTCTTCCTGAAGAGCAGATGGGACTTGGACACGCATTTGAGATGGACCCGGATCTTGAGAACGGATTCCTTTATGAGTTAGCTCAGGCTCAAATGACAAGAGAGATATTCCCTAAAGCTCCTCTTAAATATATGCCTCCTACAAAGTTCATGACTGGTAACATCTTTAAAGGTCATGTACAGGATGCGCTTTTTAATCAGATTGCAATATGGACAGGTCAGGGACTACAGCTTCTTGGTATGCTTACAGAGGCTATTCATACCCCTTTCATGTCAGACAGATACCTGTCTATCGAGAATGCTAAATATATCTTCAACAACATGAAGAGTATTGGCGACGAGATGGAATTTAAAGAGGGTGGTCTTATAAGAACAAGAGCACAAAAGGTTCTTAACGATGCTATTGATCTTCTTGAGAAGATTGATAAAGAAGGACTATTTACAGCTCTTGAAAAAGGAATCTTTGCTGATATCAAACGTCCGTTAGATGGTGGTAAAGGTCTTGATGGTGTGGTTGAAAAAGGAACAAACTACTTCAACCCATTTATTGCAATTATGAATAAAAACTTAAAATAATATCTGCCTGCAGAATAACTATCTGTTGGAGATTAAAAAATTAAAGGAGACTGTAATATGAGCGGAGGACTTTATTCAACTGAATCAAACGATTTTGATAAGACGTTAGATCTTACTAAGATAAAGCCATATGGCGATACCATGAACGATGGTAAAACACAGGTTAGTTTCACCCTTCCTGTACCAAAAGGTGAAGAGGCAATTGAGGCTGCAAAGCAGATGATGAAAAAGATGGGATTCGAAAACCCTCAGGTTGTATTTGTACAAGAGCTGATGGAAGGATTTACATTCTTTAACTGCTACGGAAACTCAATACATACTGTTGACTATACAAACATTCATGTTCCAAAAGTAGAATCTACTACAATGGATATGCATGAGACAGATGACTACATAAAAGAGAATATCGGACGTCCTATAGTAGTTGTAGGAGCAAGTACAGGAACCGATGCTCACACCGTAGGTATTGATGCTATTATGAACATGAAAGGTTTTGCCGGACACTACGGACTTGAGCGTTACGAAATGTTTGAGGCTCTTAACATGGGTAGTCAGGTGCCAAATGAGGAGTTTATAGCTAAAGCAATTGAGCTTAATGCAGATGTACTTCTTGTTTCGCAAACAGTTACACAGAAAGATGTTCATATAAAGAACCTTACAGAACTGGTAGAGCTTCTTGAGGCTGAAGGGCTGAGAGATAAAGTAATACTTATCTGTGGTGGACCACGTATCTCACATGAGCTTGCAAAAGAACTTGGTTACGACGCAGGTTTTGGAATGAACAAGTATGCTGACGATGTTGCATCATATGCAGCACAAGAGCTTGACAGAAGATTAAACTCTAAGTAATCTGTTTGTGAGCTGCTCTAACTAAATTGATAAATAAGATTAAAAGAAATACTCAAATGGATAAGAAAGAAATAAGAGAGATTATTGCTAAAAGATCAGCCCTGGAGCTAAAAGATGGTGATGTGGTTAATCTGGGTATCGGACTACCTACAATTATCCCTAACTATGTGCCGGAAAATATCAGAGTGGTTCTTCAGAGTGAGAACGGACTGCTTGGTATGGGACCAGCACCTGCTGAAGGTGAGGAGAACCCTGACTTTGTTAATGCTGGTGGTGGGTATATCACACATAAAGATGGTGCAAGTAGTTTTGATAGCTCTATGTCGTTCAGTGTTATCAGAGGCGGACACGTTGATGTTACCATTCTTGGTGCACTTCAGGTTGACGAAAAGGGTAACCTTGCAAACTGGATGATTCCGGGAAAGAAAACTCCTGGTATGGGTGGTGCAATGGATCTTCTTGTTGGAGCCAAAAGAGTTATTCTTGCTATGGAGCACACAGCAAAAGGTAATCATAAAATCATGACAGAGTGTAACCTGCCATTAACAGCTGCCGGACAAGTAAATATGATAATTACAGAGATGGGAGTTATGGAGATTACACCTGAAGGAATTGTCCTTACAGAGATAAATCCTCTGTTCACAGTAGAGCAGGTTCAGGAAGCTACAAATGCAAAGCTTATTGTATCCGATAATCTGATCGAGATGCGTAAGGCATAAAAAAATATTTTACAGGAGCTGTTACTCAACATAAATAGCTCCTGTAATACACAATCAACAGGGTTTTATAGAGTAAAAAGGTGAATCAGATATATGGTTCATGGCTACCTTACACTCTAAACTCTGGCAGGAATGAGAGAAATAAAATAAAAAAATAATACTTAATGATATGTTCTGTAGATTCAGGTCATTGCGGAACATCTATCGGTTAATATAACAGAGGTATGAATTTTAGCTTAACAAAAGAACAAATGTTATTTCAGCAGATGATTAAGGAGTTTGCTGAAAACGAGGTAAAGCCTTTAGCTGCTGAGATAGATGAGCAGGAGCGCTTTCCTGTTGAGACTGTTGAGAAGATGGCAAAGATTGGTATTATGGGAATTCCAATACCAAAGAAGTATGGTGGAGCAGGTGGCGATAACCTGATGTACTCTATTGCTGTTGAAGAGCTCTCTGCAGCTTGTGCAACAACAGGTGTTGTAGTTTCGGCTCATACATCACTTTGTGCTGCGCCAATTCTTGAGCATGGTACAGAGGAGCAGAAGATGAAATATCTTCCTAAGCTTGCTTCAGGTGAGTGGATAGGTGCATTTGGTCTTACAGAGCCAAACGCCGGTACCGATGCTGCAGGTCAGCAGACTACAGCAGTTGAGGATGGCGATAACTACATTCTTAACGGAAGTAAGATCTTTATTACAAATGCTGAGTATGGTCATGTATATGTAGTAATGGCAATGACCGATAAATCGCAAGGTA
This sequence comes from Bacteroidales bacterium UBA6680, assembly GCA_002454955.1. GTDB lineage: Bacteria > Bacteroidota > Bacteroidia > Bacteroidales > UBA6680 > UBA6680. The sequence goes on along the minus strand of DKJY01000004.1, from coordinate 33 downwards.
CACGCGGTATCACTGCATTTATTGTAGAGAAAG
>DKJY01000090.1 GCA_002454955.1 Bacteroidales bacterium UBA6680 | reverse complement strand
TTCTAACCATCCAACGCAAAAACATATTTATTCTTTTTGCTGCAGAGCCTTTATAAACATTAGCAAGATGTTTTTCTGATCTCTTCTGGTGATCAACACTTATAAATTCATCTCTAAAATGAGCTATTGAGTTTTTAATACTGTTTTCAATATTATATCCTTTGCTAAAAACACTCTCTAAGCCTCCTTTATTAGAATATATATTATTAAGTGAACGCAAAAAGAAATCCAGATCAATACTATTGAATGTTCTATATTTAAAATTCTCAACAAATTTAAAAGAGTTACTATCATAATTCATTACAAAATCATAAGGAGAGTCACCCATTATCTTCATTAACTTTGTTGCAGATGAGATAATCATCTTTCTATTACCCCATGCTAATATTGATGCAAAAAATGCTGAAATCTCTATATCATAAGCTTCAGAATATCTTTTTGGTATCTGAATAGGGTCGGTTTCAATAAATTCTGGTTTACAGTATTCATTATATTTTTCATCAAGTAGATACTTTAACTCTGTATCCTCATAAGTTGTTATTGCCATATAAATTAGTGTTAAACAAAGTAACCATCTTTCATTTCCAGAGTTCTGTCAGCCATAACCGCCAGTTCATGATCGTGTGTTACAATTACAAATGTATACCCGTACTTATCTCGTAAGGTAAAGAACAACTCATGAAGTTCCTTTTTGTTCACCGAATCCAAATTTCCAGAAGGTTCATCTGCAAATACTACCGATGGATTATTTATCAGAGCTCTGGCAACTGCCACTCTTTGCTGCTCTCCTCCTGATAGTTCTCCAGGTTTATGATGCAATCTATCACCAATATTCAAAAATTCTAACAGATCCTTAGCTTTCTCTTCAACCTCTTTTCTCTTCCTTTTTGCAATCCACCCCGGTATACAAACATTCTCTAGGGCAGTAAACTCGGGCAACAATTGATGAAACTGAAAAACAAAACCTACATTTTTATTTCTAAAACGCGACAATTGTTTCTCTCCACTATCAGTAACCTTAATCCCATCAATTATAATATTACCAGCATCAGGTTTGCAAAGAGTCCCTAAAATTTGCAAAAGTGTAGTCTTTCCTGCTCCACTTGCCCCTACAAGACAAACAACTTCACCTTTTTCTACAACAAGATCTAAACCCTTTAATACCGTTAAATCACCATAACTCTTATATATTCCTTCTGCCTTAATCATTTTGTTTCTCTCTTTTCTTTGTTATCATCGTCAGATCCTTTGTTTTTTCTATAATCAGATTCTGAAGCATCTTCAATCTCTTGTTTTATATCATTCGCTGCTTTTTTAAACTCAGAAACACCTTTACCAAGCATTCTTGCAATTTGAGGCATACGTTTAACTCCAAACAATAGCAGTATTACAACTAATATCAAAATAGTCTCATTAAATCCTATAAACAGAAGGCTAGAAAACATAATTAATATATATTAAAACAATGTTCAGCAAATATAGGAAGAAATATCTTTGCACCCTTATTTAACAAAAACATACTTTAAACAGACACACCCCCTAAAAAACCACTATAAACAACAACAAAAACATAAAATAAAAAAGAAACACCCTGCCATATTTTGTAAACACACAAAAACGTTATACTTTTGTGTTGAATTACCAAAAATTACAACTATGGCAACAATTCGATTTAAAGCATTAGAAGAAGCCTCAAACAGGCAGCCCATTAAAACAAATATCCCGAATAGCAGGATATCAGAACATTATGGTATAAATGTATTCGATCGTATTAAAATGCAGAAGTATCTGCCAAAAGAGGCCTACGAAAGCGTTGTGAGCGCAATTGATGAAGGACTTAAAATAGACAGAAGAATTGCTTCGCAGGTTGCCACAGGAATAAAAACTTGGGCAATCGAGCACGGTGCTACACACTATACCCATTGGTTTCTGCCATTAAACGGATCTACTGCAGAGAAACATGATGGTTTCTTTGATCTCTCTAAAAACAGAGACAGAGCTTTTGAAGAGTTCAGTGGAGAGTTATTGATACAGCAAGAGCCTGATGCTTCAAGTTTTCCTAACGGAGGTATCAGAAACACATTTGAAGCAAGAGGTTATACAGCATGGGATCCTTCATCACCTGCATTTATACTTGACAAAACACTATGTATACCAACTATTTTTGTATCATATACAGGTGAAGCTCTTGACTATAAAACACCACTATTAAAGTCACTAAATGTTCTTGACAAAGCTGCAGTTGAGGTGTGTAACTATTTTGATAAAAATATTACAAAAGTAACATCAACAGTTGGATGGGAACAAGAGTACTTTCTTATAGATAAAGCTCTTTATAATGCCAGACCTGATCTAAAGCTTACCAGTAGAACAATAATGGGTCACGCTTCTGCTAAAGACCAGCAGCTTGACGATCACTATTTTGGAGCTATTCCAGAAAGAGTACTCGGATTTATGCAGGATCTTGAATTTGAAGCAATAAAACTTGGAATACCTTTAAAGACAAGACATAACGAGGTTGCTCCTAGTCAATTTGAATGTGCTCCCATATTTGAAGAAGCTAACCTTGCTGTAGATCATAACCAATTGCTTCAGTCGTTAATGAAGAAGATTGCTAAGAAACATAATCTTGAAGTATTACTACATGAGAAACCATATAAAGGAATAAATGGATCTGGTAAACACAATAATTGGTCGTTACAAACAAACACAAATGTAAATCTTTTATCACCAGGAAAAACACCAAAGAACAATCTGCAATTCCTTACATTTTTAATTAATACAATTAAAGCTGTAAAAGATTACGACACATTATTAAGGGCTAGTATTCTTACTGAGAGCAATCAACATAGATTAGGTGCTCATGAGGCGCCTCCGGCTATTATATCTGTATTTATTGGTCAGAAACTTACTCAGGTTCTTGATGATATTGAGCAAAAAGTATCTGATAAAAAGATGACCCCAGATGAGAAAACAGAGTTAAAACTTGATATAATTGGTAAGATTCCAGAGATACTTCTTGATAATACAGACAGAAACAGAACTTCACCTTTTGCATTTACAGGAAATAGATTCGAATTCAGAGCAGTAGGTTCTTCAGCAAACTGTTCTTCAGCATTAATTGCATTAAATACAGCTGTTGCACGACAACTACAGATCTTTAAAAAAGATGTTGATAATTTATTACTACATAATGATGAACTGAAAAAGGATGAAGCTATTTTCAGAGTTCTCAGAAAATATATTATTGATTCAAAAGATATAAGATTTGAAGGTAATGGATATGGTGAAGAGTGGATTGCTGAAGCTAAAAAAAGAGGTTTATCAAACATTAATGATGTTCCAACAGCTGTAAGAGCATTCACTGAAGACAATAGTGTAAATCTGTTTGAGAAGACAAAAGTTCTTAGTAAAAGAGAGTTAGAAAGCAGGTTAGAGATAAGGTTTGAGACATACATTAAAAAAATACAGATTGAGACCAGGGTAATTGGAGATTTGGCTATAAACCACATTATACCTACAGCTTTAAGGTATCAGAATACACTTATAGAAAATATTAAAGGAATAAAATCTATTGGTATCAGAGAATTAGATGATATTGCAGAGCCACAGGTTAAATCAATAAAAAAAATCGGGCTTCATGTAAAATCGATACGCGAACAGGTGGTTGAACTTGTACGTTTAAGAAAAGAGGCCAATAAAATTGAAGATATAAGTGAAAAAGCAGATATCTACTCATCTAAGATTAAACCATACCTTGAAGATATAAGATACCATATAGATAAATTGGAACTCATTGTAGATGATGAGATATGGCCACTTCCTAAGTATAGAGAAATGCTGTTCTCATTATAAACGTTTTCTCTCATCCATAACTATTTTTTTAATAAAAATGGTTACTTTTACGCCAGACACGTACTAACGTGTCTGGTTTTTTTGTTATAATACCAGATAATTACATTTAAAAACAATATAGATGTTCTGTAAGAGATTATTACTATTAACTTTTACCATGCTTATTTCAGTATGGGTGACTGCTCAATCAGGAAAATATTTTAAGGCTGAAGCTATGTTTAAGGCCGGTGGATATTCACAGGCTGCTGTCTTATACAAAGAGGCTTATGACAGATCTGTAAACAACAACGAACTAAAAGCAGAGATTCTGTTTAAGATGGGTAATTGTTACAGATTAATAAGCAATCCTAAGAAAGCTGCAAACACTTATAAAAAGGCTATAAGAAAAAAGTACCCAGATCCGATAGTTTACCTGTACTATGGAGATGCTCTTTTACAGTTAGCGGAATACGAAACAGCAAAAGAGGCATATGATAAATTCAGCTCATTAAGACCAGATGACAAAAAAGGCCAAAAGGGTCTGAAGGCCTGTGAACTAGCAGAGTTATGGAGTCAGAATCCTTCTGGTTATTTAGTAGATAATGTCAGACCTTGGAATACAAAATACAGTGAATTTTCTCCATCATATGCAAACTCTGAAGTTGATGGCAATGATAAAAACATGGTAGTTTTTACGTCATCTAGAGAGAATGCAACTGGTAAAAAAGTTTCTAATGTAACGGGTGAAAAATTTACTGATATATTCTTTGTTGAACTTAACAAAGGAACCAATAAATGGTCTAAACCAGCACAGTTTAACAAAAACTTCAACAGTGAATATGATGATGGATCAACATCGTTCTCTAGCAAAGGCGATTATATATATTTTACAAGATGCCTTATGAAAAGAAAAGGTAAACTTGGTTGTTCTATATACAGTGCAAAGAAAGAGGAGGATGAATGGGATATGCCAACTAAAATTAAATTAGGTTCTGACTCTACAGTAATAGCACATCCATCAATCTCCCCTGATGGACTTACAATGTTCTTTACCGCTGATTTACCAGGCGGATTTGGAAAAAAAGATATATGGAAAGTAACAAGAGCTTCAAGCAGTGGAGATTGGAGTAAACCAGAAAATCTTGGAAGTAAAGTAAACACATACGGAAATGAGATGTATCCGTACATTCGTGATAATAAAGAGTTTTATTTTTCATCTGATGGACACGAAGGAATGGGTGGTCTTGATATATTCAGAGCAAAGTTAATTGACAAAGAATACCTAATTGAAAACATGAGATATCCAATGAACTCTTCGTTTGATGATTTTGGTGTTATTATAGAAAAAAATAAAGAGAAGGGATATTTCACATCTAATCGCTCTGGTGGACGAGGATCTGATGATATATGGAGTTTCTATCTTCCTCCTGTAAGAATTGCTATAAACGGTATTATTCTGGATGTTGATACTGAAGAACCTCTTGAGGGTGCTAGAGTAAGAATTATTGGTGACGATGGTTCTAAGCTTGATCATAAAACATCAGAATCAGGAACATTTAGATTCGCAATAAAACGTAATACTCAATATGTTATAATTGCTTCAAGAGATAATTACCTTAAGGGAAATGCTAAAGTAAGTACAATGGGGTTAACCGGAAGTAAAACGTTTGAGACTAATATAACAATGAAATCTTATGAAAAGCCTATTGAGATTCCGAATATATTATACGATTTTGGTAAGTGGGACTTACGCTCAGAGTCTACTAAAGAACTAGATAAACTTATTGAGATTCTAAAGGAGAATGATAATCTTATCATTGAACTTGGAGCTCATACTGATAGTAGAGGTAATGATGATACAAATAATGAGTTATCCAAAAAAAGAGCTGTATCTGTTGTTGAATACCTTATTAAACAAGGGGTTTCAAAAGAGAGGTTAAGATCTAAAGGTTATGGCTCTACTGAGCCAAAAGAGATTGGTAAAAATCTTGCAAAACAGTATCCGTTCCTTCTTGTAGGAAGCAAACTTACAGATGAATATATTAATAAATTACCGAACGCTGCGCAACAAGAAATTGCTCATCAGGCAAACAGACGTACAGAGTTCAGAGTAATATCTACAGGGTTTATATCGAAGAAAAAATAATTTTCACCAAATAATTTAGAATAGAGCACCCTCAGGGTGCTTTATTTTTATAAAATATTTCATGAAACAAAATTTGAAGACTATTTTTGCACAAACAAAAACTAAATAAAAATGAGCTCCGATTCAAGGTACATGCAAAGAGGTGTTTCAGCCTCAAAAGAAGATGTTCACAATGCTATAAAAGATCTAGATAAAGGTATCTTCCCTAATGCATTCTGTAAAATTATTCCTGATATTCTGGCTAATGACGAAGAGTACTGTAATATTATGCATGCAGATGGAGCCGGAACAAAGTCGTCTCTTGCCTATATGTACTGGAAGGAGACCGGTGATATTTCTGTTTGGAAAGGTATAGCACAGGATGCTCTAATAATGAATATTGATGATCTTCTGTGTGTTGGAGCAACTGATAATATTCTTGTTTCATCAACCATTGGTAGAAATAAAAATATTATTCCGGGAGATGTTATCAAAGCTATTATTAATGGTACCGAAGAGGTTATTAGTAATTTAAGAGATCTGGGAATAAATATTGTATTAACCGGAGGAGAAACTGCAGATGTAGGAGATCTGGTAAGAACTGTTATTGTTGACTCTACTGTGACTTCAAGAATGAAAAAATCTGATGTAATTGCTAACGATAAAATCACTGATGGTGATGTTATTATTGGTTTAGAGAGTTATGGTCAGGCAAGTTATGAAGATAGCTATAATGGAGGAATGGGTAGTAACGGGCTTACATCTGCCAGACACGATGTTTTTAATAAATATCTGGCTAAAAAATACCCGGAGAGTTATGATCAGGCGATACCGGCGGAGTTAGTTTATAGTGGTAAATACAGACTTACTGATAAAGTAAAGGGATTAAATATTGATGCAGGTAAAATTGTTCTTTCGCCAACAAGAACTTATGCACCAATTATAAAAAAGGTTCTGGACAAGTATAGAGATGATGTTCATGGATTAATTCACTGTTCAGGTGGAGCTCAAACAAAAATTCTTAATTTTATTGAAAATATGCATATTATAAAGAATAATATGTTTGATGTACCACCACTGTTTGATATTATTCAAAAAGAATCAGGAACGGAGTGGGCTGAGATGTACAAAGTATTCAATATGGGCCATAGGTTTGAGATATATGCTCCAGAAAATATTGCTGATGATATTATTGATATTTCCAAATCGTTTAATGTAAAGGCAAAGGTTGTAGGTAGAGTAGAAAAATCAAATACAAAAAAACTGACAATAACAAGTAAGTTCGGAACATTTACTTATTAATTATTTTAGAAAAGACAGACTATATAAAGATATGAGCGAGAATTCAAATATTTTATCAAAGCTGGAAGGTGTAAAAATTCGTTTTGATGAGGTTGCCGAAATGATCACAGATCCTGAGGTAATTGCAGATATGAAACGTTTTGTTAAGTTAAATAAGGAGTATAAAGATCTAGAACCTCTTATTAAAGCCTACGAAAAATATAAAAATATACTTTCTAATATTGATGATGCAAAAGAAATAATTGCCACAGAGACCGATGCAGAGATGCAGGAGATGGCAAAAATGGAACTTGACGAACTACAAGAAAAGACAGGACCACTTGAAGAGGAGATAAAACTTCTACTTATCCCAAAAGATCCTGAAGATGCTAAAAACGCTGTATTAGAGATAAGAGCCGGAACAGGTGGGGATGAAGCCAGCATATTTGCGGGAGATCTTTACAGGATGTACACAAAATACTGCGAATCTAAAAAATGGAAAGTAGAAGTTACTAATTTCACTGAAGGTACAGTTGGTGGATATAAAGAAATTGTAATGACCGTTACCGGAGAAGGAGTATACGGTATTCTTAAATATGAGTCAGGAGTACATCGTGTACAAAGGGTTCCACAAACAGAGACACAGGGACGTGTTCATACTTCTGCTGCAACTGTTGCCGTACTTCCTGAAGCAGAAGAATTTGATGTAGATATTAATCCTTCTGATATCAGAAAAGATACTTATTGTTCTTCAGGACCAGGAGGTCAGTCTGTTAACACTACCTATTCTGCAATCAGACTTACTCACATACCTACAGGCATTGTAGTAACTTGTCAGGATCAGAAATCACAGCTAAAAAACCTTGACAAGGCTATGAAGGAGCTTAGAACAAGGATATATAATATGGAACATCAAAAATATCTTGACAGCATATCGTCAAAAAGAAAAACAATGGTGTCGTCAGGTGATCGATCTGCAAAGATCAGAACATTTAACTATCCACAGGGACGTGTTACTGATCACAGAATTAACCTGACTCTTTATAATCTTTCTGCTATTATTGATGGTGATTTAGAAGAGGTAATTGCAAAATTACAGATGGCTGAAAATGCTGAAAGACTTAAAGAGAGCGAATTATAATATAATCTTGTATAATTATGACCAGAGAAGAGCTTTACTGTAATATAAAAAAGAAAAAAAGTTTCTTGTGTGTTGGACTTGATACTGATCTGAATAAAATACCTAAACATTTATTAAAGTGTGAAGATCCTATATTTGAATTTAATAAAGCAATTATTAATGCAACAGCAAAATATACTGTAGCTTATAAACCAAACATTGCATTCTATGAAGCTCACGGAATAGAGGGATGGAGGTCATTAAACAGAACTATTTCATACCTGAATCAGAATTATCCTGACATATTCACTATTGCCGATGCAAAAAGAGGTGATATTGGTAACACATCATCTATGTATGCAAAAGCTTTTTTTGAGAATATGAACTTTGACTCTGTTACTGTTGCGCCATATATGGGCGAAGATTCTGTTAGTCCATTTTGTGAGTATGATGGAAAATGGGTTATTTTGCTAGCATTAACATCAAACAATGGTGCATTCGACTTTCAAACATTGATTGACTCTACAAATAATAAACCTCTTTACAAGAATGTAATTGAGACTTCTAAAAAGTGGGGTAATGAAGAAAATATGATGTATGTTGTAGGCGCCACTAAAGCAGATATGCTTAAAGAGATAAGAGCCATTATACCTAATAATTTTCTTTTAGTTCCTGGAGTAGGTGCTCAAGGAGGAAGTTTAGAAGAAGTTTCTCAAAATGGCTTAAATAACAAATGCGGTCTTCTGGTTAATTCATCACGAGGTATTATTTATAAATCATCTGACAAAAATTTTGCTGAAAAAGCAGCCGAAGAAGCAAAGAAAGTACAAAAACAGATGGAAATCATTTTATCTGCAAATAATCTGGTCTAGTTGATTAAAACAATATAATTCACTTTAGGGTACTCATTTTGAGCTACCCTTTTTTTTGTTAACAACTTTATTACTATCTTTAATTTGATCAATTAATACCACTTATGCAAACATTAATTGTATATCAAAGTAAACATGGTACTACTGAAAAGATAGCAAAAGGTATTCAAATGTCTTTTGGCTACGATAAATGCGAGATAGCAAACCTGAATGCTAAAAATATAATCAACATCGATAAATTTGAAAGAATAATTATTGGTGGTTCTATTCATGCAGGAACTATACAGAAAGGCATAAAGAAATTTATCTCAAAATATAGAGAAGAACTTTTAAACAAAGAATTAGGACTATTCTTATGCTGCATGTATAAGGGTGATGAACGCATTAACCAATTTAATAATGCCTACCCTACTGAACTAAGAGATATAGCTAAAGCAAAAGGCATTTTTGGAGGAGAATTGATTTTTGATAAAATGAACTTTATTGAAAGGTTTATTGTAAAGAAAACAACTAAAACAGAGGAAAGTATAAGTGATATAGATTCTAACGCTGTATCTATATTTATAAATGATATGCAAAAGATAAGGGACTGTTAGTCCCTTATTTAAATTCTACTTTATATCAACAATTCTTATCTCTGTTCTTCTATTCTCTTGATGAAGGCTCTCTGAGCACTTTACACCATTCTTACAATGGTTTTTAAGTCGCGATTCTCCATACCCTTTAGCTTTAACTCTGCTTTTATCTATTCCATTCTCTATTAGATATCGTATTGCAGACTCAGCACGTTTCTGCGATAAATACTGATTATACTTCGACTTACCTCTTGAATCTGTATGTGATCCTAACTCTATTACAATTTGTATATTCTCTTCTAAAAATTTAACCAAATTATCAAGCTCTTTAGCAGCATCAGGTCTTATATCAGATTTTCCTAAATCATAATATATATTTGGAATCTCAACAATAGCATTTAACTCAATCTTGTCAAGTTTAAGGTTATACATCTTATTCACATCAATTATTCCGGGTTTTCTTCCTTTTGTAGTAACATCAATGCGTTTAGTAAAAAAATCTTTTTTCTCAAATTGCACAGTATAATCTGTATTTGAATTTAGTGTCCACAAAAAATCACCATTATAATCAGTAACTGTATCATTAATTGAGATATCATCTGCAAACAAACTTACCTTTACTCCCGAAAATGGATTGGTTATACTATCAAGAAATACTATTCCTTTAAGCAAATACCTGTCTTCTCGTGTAAGAAAAAGGTCTTTATATAATGTATCTCTTGTACTTTTAGGAAATTTATACAGCTCTTTATATGTTTTATATCCATCTTTATCAACACTAATATTGAATTCAGAACCAGGGATCGCTTCATATGCTATACGTCCTTCTGAAGCAATTGTATCAATTACAACTTCTTTGCCTTTAATATTAAGATCAGCAAATACAATTGGTGAATTATCTTTCTTATCAAATATTCTTACTATCATTAATTGAGGAAATATAAGAGGTTGTGGAAAATCAATATTATAAACATCGTCATCTCCCGCTCCACCAATCCTGTTTGAAGCCATATAACCACTAAGTGCATCATCTTTCAGAAAAAATGAAAAATCATCACGCTCCGAATTAATAGGCACTCCCATATTTATTATTTTTCCATACCCATTCTTATATGGTAAAGCACAAAATATGTCAAGACCTCCAATACCAATATGCCCTCTTGATGAGAAAAATAATCTATCATATTTATCATAAAAAGGAAACATTTCATCATCAGGTGTATTTATCTTCTCTCCCAAGTTCACAGGTTCTGCCCATCCTGTTTCTGTCCTATCTGAATAATATATATCTGTTCCTCCAAATCCTCCAGGTCTGTTAGATACAAAATACAACCTCTTCCCATCTGGAGTAATTGAAGGGTGCCCGCATGAAAATTCTTCGCTATTAAATGGTAAAAGTGTAATATTATTCCAATCATCCCCATTCTTTTCAGCAGAAAATATTTGTAAATAGCTTACTTTTTCTACTTCTGAACTACCTTTAGTAAATTTTTCGCTATTTCTCGTAAAGAATATTTCATTCTCATCTTCAGAAAAACATACTGGTCCCTCATGAAACCTACTATTTATATTTTCACTAAACTGTCTAAGCATTAATGTCCCAAAACCTTCTTTCACACTATATAGATCCAAAAATGGTTGATTCTTCCAATTATATTTCCTCTGTTCAAATTCAGCATATGCTCTTGAAGAGGCAAAAACAATTCCTCCATCATAATCAACAGCACCAAAATCGGAGTTTTCTGTATTATAAACAGCTTCTGACACAGCCCCCCTTCCTGTACTCAATATTGTATTAATTACTGGTAAGGTATTAATGAAATACTGCTTAGATTTCCCAATGTGAACCATCTCGGAATATTTGTTCATTAAACTATCTGCACGTTCATACTGTTTCAACTCTTTTAGTACCATAGCATATTGATATATATCCTCAGAAGTTGCCTTTGACATATCTGCGCATAACCTTTTATACCAAATAGAGGCATCCTCCATATTACCAATCTTCTGGTTTGATATTGCGAGACGCTGAAGAATCAATGAATCTCTTTGACCACTATCGTATATATATTGATACTGATCTATTGCTTTTAGATAAGAAAGACTAATAAAACTAATATTAGCTCTTGCTCTTTTTCTTTCCAAACTCTTATTACTTTGTGAAGTAACTGATATGGATAATGTAATTAGTATTAAACAGGGTAGTAGTTTTCGTGCCATAAAAATAGTTTTTTAGAAATATCTGGGCGACATTATTTTTTTATTCTTTTTAGTTCTAGTGGTTTCAAAATCAAAACTTATCATTATTTCATGCGAACCAGCATTATAACTTCTCAGCTTAGATACTGGTAGATCATACGAATAACCTATTGAAAGGTTATTTGACATTCTATATTGTAGCAAAGCTCCAACAGAATCATCTACTCTGTACATTAAACCAAACCAAAACATTTCATTATAGAGAATATTAGCATTTATATCTACTGATAAAGGTGATCCTGCAACAACTTTTGCCAATATTGATGGTTTAAGTTTAAACATATCGTTTAGTTTAAATACATACCCTGATATCAAAAAATAGTGCCTTCGTTCCTTTTGAAAAACAGAAAGGCTTTGAAGATTCTCTCCAGATATCTCTGTTTCAAATAATTTGGGTATAGATAATCCAATATAATACTTTTGACTGAAAAAGTAAACCCCTATTCCAACATTAGGTAAAAATCTTCTAACAGTATTTGACGAAAAACTCTGATCACTATCATCAACAAGATTAAGATCGGTCAACCCTAACGTATAATTATTTATCCCCCCTTTAAGTCCTAATGATAATCTAGAGGTTTCTGTTATTCTGAATCTATAAGCATAATTAACATTAAAATATGCACTTTTAACTGGTCCTACAACATCATATGTAAATGATGCTCCTATACCAATCTTATCGCTATAAAAAGGCGAATGTATTGCCATTGTTTGACTAGAAGGAGCACCATCAAAACCAACCCATTGACTTCTTGACAGTAGATATACACTAATAGCATCTCTTGATCCGGCATATCCAGGATTAATATTAAGTGTATTAAACATATATTGTGTATACATAGGTTCTTGTTGGGCATCTACTCTTAAGTTTACCAACATCATTACTAATAATGATAATATGAGTGTTCTCTGTATATAAAAAGCTTTCATAACTATAATTTTTTGTTCTGGTTATTTACAGTTACATGCAGAGTCATGAAGAGGCTCTGCACAAACATTATTTATTCATATATACATATCCTTTAATTACCTCTCCGGTATCTATTATTGTCAATACATAATAGTATGTTCCATTAGGAAGCTGCTCTCCTAGCGATAATTTTACATTAGCATAACCATCCCATCTATTATTGTAGTCATCAGATTTATACACTATACTTCCCCATCTATTAAATATTACTATCTCCAACTTCTCATACTTATCAAGACCAACAATCGTAAAAAAATCGTTTACTCCATCTCCATTTGGAGAAAATCCATCAGGTATTTCTCTGTCGGTATCACATGAGTCTGTATCCAAACTATTTATATTACCATCATTATCACAATCGCCATTTCCCTCGTCACGATCAGTTAAACCATCACCGTCTGAATCATCGTCTAAATAATTTGATGTTCCATCATCATCCATATCTTCATCACCTTCTTCTGAATCAGATATTCCATCACCATCTGAATCAAGATCTAAATAATCGGGGGTTCCATCTTTGTCTGAATCTTTATCACCTTCTGTTTTATCAGGTATCCCATCACCATCTGAATCTGGATCAAGAAAATCTGATGTGCCATCTCCATCATTATCATCAGTACCTTCGTCTTCATCCTTCATCCCATCACCATCTGAATCAAGATCAATATAATTTGACGTTCCATCATTATCTGTATCGTCATCTCCTTCTTCGCTATCAGGAATACCATCATCGTCAGAATCCAAATCAAGGTAATTTGGTATTCCATCATCATCTGTATCTATATCTCCCTCTTCTTCATCAGGAATATCATCACCATCGGAATCAACATCTAAGAAGTTAGGCGATCCGTCATTATCGCTATCTTCTGTACCTTCATCGCTATCTTCCATACCATCTCCATCTGAGTCAATATCAAGAAAGTTTGGTTTTCCATCACTGTCTTCATCATTATCTCCCTCTTCCGAATCTGAAATTCCATCACCATCTGAATCAAAATCTAAGTAATTTGGATCTCCGTCACCATCAAAATCTGCATCTCCTTCTGTTTTATCTGGTATTCCATCACCATCTGAATCTGAATCAAGGTAATTTGAGGTTCCATCTTCGTCTACATCAGTTACTCCTTCATCTTCATCTTCTATTCCATCTCCATCTGAATCTTTATCTAAAAAGTTTGGAATACCATCGTTATCCATATCCTCTTCTCCCTCGTGATTATCAGGGATCCCATCACCATCTGAATCAGGATCAAGGTAGTTTGGAATACCATCTTCATCAATATCAAGTATTCCTTCTTTGTTATCTGATATTCCGTCTCCATCTGAATCTAAATCTAGGTAATTTGGGATGCCATCTTCGTCTACATCAGTTACTCCTTCATCTTCATCTTCTATTCCATCTCCATCTGAATCCAGATCTTTATAATCAGGCATTCCATCATTATCACTATCTATATTTCCTTCCTTTTTATCTGGAATATTGTCATTATCAGAATCTAGATCTTTATAGTCTGGCAATCCATCTGAATCTGTATCTATTATACCTTCTTCTTCATCACTTATTCCATCACTATCTGAATCTAGATCTTTGTAATTAGGTACACCATCTCCATCTGTATCCTGGTTACCCTCATCCTTATCAAGAATTTTATCATTATCTGAATCTAAATCTAAATAATCAGCTACTCCATCTGAGTCCGTATCTGTCACACCTTCTTCTTCATCAAGAATATCATCATTATCTGAATCTAGATCTTTATAATTTGAAGCACCATCTAAGTCTACATCACCCGTTCCTTCTTCGTTATCTGATATTCCGTCTCCATCTGAATCTAAATCTTTATAATTAGGAGTACCATCTCCATCAAAATCAGTATTCTTTTCTTCTTCATCAAGAATACCATCATTATCTGAATCTAGATCTATATAATTAGGAGCACCATCTCCATCAGTATCTCCCACCTTTTCTATTTCATCATCTATTCTATCACCATCGGAATCTAGGTCTAAATAGTTTGGTTTTCCATCACCATCAATATCATCAGCACCTTCGTCACTATCTGGTATTCCATCATCATCGGAATCTAGATCTAAATAATCAGGGTTCGAATCGGAGTCATTATCTTCTTCTCCTTCTAACTCATCTGTTAATCCATCATCATCGGAATCCAAATCAAGATAATTCCAGTTATTATCACCATCAAAATCTCCTTCTCCTTCAGTTGAGTCATTTATTCCATCACCATCGGAATCTAGATCTAAATAGTTTGGTTTTCTATCACCATCAAAATCATTTGCTCCCTCATTACTGTCAGGTATATTGTCATTATCAGAATCTAGATCTAAATAGTTTGGTTTTCCATCACCATCAATATCATCTACCCCCTCTTCATAATCGGGTATATTATCGCCATCAGAATCTAGATCAAGATAGTTTGGCTTTCCATCATCATCAATATCATCTACTCCCTCTTCAGAATCAGGTATATCATCGCCATCAGAATCTAGATCAAGATAGCTTGGCTTTCCATCATCATCAATATCATCTACTCCCTCTTCAGAATCAGGTATATCATCGCCATCAGAATCTAGATCAAGATAGTTTGGTTTTCTATCACCATCAAAATCTCCTTCTCCTTCAGTTGAATCATTTATTCCATCACCATCGGAATCTATATCAAGATAATTTGGTTTTCCATCACCATCAAAATCTCCTTCTCCTTCAATTGAATCATTTATTCCATCGCCATCAGAATCTATATCTAGATAGTTTGGTTTTCCATCACCATCAATATCTTCTACTCCCTCTTCAGAATCGGGTATATCATCTCCGTCAGAATCTATATCAAGATAATTTGGTTTTCCATCACCATCAATATCTTCTACTCCCTCTTCAGAATCGGGTATATCATCACCGTCAGAATCTATATCAAGATAGTTTGGTTTTCCATCACCATCAATATCTTCTACTCCTTCTTCAGAATCGGGTATATCATCTCCGTCAGAATCAGTATCATTATAGTTTGGCTTCCCATCATTATCTAAATCTTCATTCCCCTCTTCCTGATCTGTAATTCCATCTCTATCAGTATCATTAACTGACATCATATTTATATTTATAATATTAACATCATTAGGGTTTATACCGTCATATACAGGATCAGAACTATTTGATATACCTGTAATAATACTGTATAATTTATCCTCATCAAAATCATTATCATTTACTCCTGTAACAGTAATAACAACTCCACTTTCCCAATCTTTAGCTTCTATTATAATTTCTGAAATACTCAAGAGTCCTTCATCTATATTAGATGAACTCAAAGGAATACTTACACTTGCAGATGGTTTTGTTTTAAGTTTAATAATGAATGTTGCGAAGGTTCCATCCTCTTTTGTATCATTACTTATCTTGGATACAACAATTCCTGCTTCATCGTTATCGATATTGGTAACTTTAACTTTAATATTAGGCAAGGACTTGTATTTTTCATCATAACTCTCCTCTGAATTAATAGACATATTAAACTCTTTATCTCCATCGTCAATCATCTCATCTACTGACTTAACAATTATTATCTGTTCCTTATCCCAGTTGAACTTATTAAATGTTACGGTAGTCTTATCAGGTTTAGCCTCTGTTGTCATTAAAGATTCAATACCAATAATCACATTATCAATTGGTTCAGTTGATAATGTAATAGAGTAGGATTCTGTTGTTTCACCTTCTTCTCTAACAATAATCTCTTCTTTAGATATAATTATTGCTGCCTCATCATTGTCAATAGTTGTAACTTGTATAACAGGAGTTTCTACAGAAGCATAATCAGAATCTTGTGTAATTATTTCTGTAGTTATATTAAAATCAGTATCTCCATCATCAACTGAATCATCATTAGCTTTAAAAACGACAAATTGTTTTTTATTCCAATTATCAGGTGTAAATGTTATAATAGGAGTTTTAAGTTCTCCCTCGTATTCATTTTTATTTATAAATGTAAGAACAACATTATCCGTAGGTTTTGAATTTAACGAGATCTCGATGCTTTTCTCTTCTTCTCCATTTTCAGTTACAATAATTGATGTTCTGTTCAATACGATACCTGATTCATCATTATCTATATTGTCTGCTGATAATACTATTTCATCTAATAGTTTGTACTTATTATCTAATGATTGAGATGAATTGTTGATTATTTTAAAATTTATTGTTCCATCTAGATCAGAATCATCAACACCCCTTAACACAACCGATTGGGGTTTGTTCCAATTCTCTGAATTAAATATGATCTTTTTATTAAGAGTAACTCCCTCTGTTTTATCATCAACCTCTATATCAATATTTACTGTTGATACAGGTTCTGTTGCAAGTACAATGGCATATTCAGACTCTGTTCCTGACTCAGAAACCTGTAAATAATCTTTTGAAATAAGTATACCTACTTCATCATCATCAATACAAACACCTTTAACAATAGATTTATCAAGAGTTTTGTACACAATATCAACACTTTTAGCTGAGGTAATAATAATATCAAATTCCTGATTGTCATCATCTATATTATCATTTACTCCAAAAATATTTACTCGTTGATTATCATTCCAGTTATCTGCATCAAAGATGTAATCAGATTTAACAACAGTTCCCTCTGTTTTATCAATAATATTAATTGTCAATACAACTTCTTTTTCAGGTTCTGATAATAATCTTACCTCAAAGAAATCTTGGCTACCGGTCTCTTTAACCGATATAATATCTTTAGAAACAACAATTCCTGCATTATCATTATCAATATTAGTTCCTATAACATTAATATCTCTAAGTTCTGAATATTTAACATCTTTAGATACAGTTGACAAAATAATTTCAAACTCTTTTGTTCCATCAACAATCATATCATCAAGACCATCTACAGATATAGCTTTTGGAATATTCCAGTTATCAGTTGTGTATAAAAGAGTTTTAACAGGAGCTAATGCTTCTGATTCATCTGTTAATAAAACATTAACAGAAACATTATATAGCGGTTTAGATGCTAATCTAACTGTAAACTGATCTGTTAGTCCTGTTTCACTAACTCTTACACTCTCTTTAGATAAAATAAGTGCAGCAGTATCATTATCTCTCGAAATACCAGAGATATTAACAGGTTGCATTATTTTAAAATATGGATCAATACTCTCTTCTGCCTTTAATATTAAATTGACATTCTTTTCTCCATCATCTATATCTTCATCAATAGCAATTATATTAATTGATTGCCCTATATTCCAGTTATCAGGTGTAAATACCATCCTTTTTTCAGACAACAATATCTCATCGTTATCAGACAGGTATATTGACACTATGACCTTTTCTGTTGGTGCTGCTTTTAAACTTATTGATATTTGATCTGCTTCTCCATCCTCCTCCACTATAAATGAATTTTCAGACAATATCAATCCAGGAACATCATCATCAATATTCGTTGCTCTTATAGTTGTATCTGGTAATTTATTATAGTATTCATCATCACTTTCAGAAGAGTTGAGCGATATAGTAAACTGCTTATTACCATCTACAACAGTATCGTCAGAACCATTTACTATTACAGTTTGATACTTATTCCAATTGTCAGAGTTAAACATCAGTACTTTCTTTATAACATTCCCTTCTGTTTCATCTGAAATGATAACTGTTACTTTAACAATATCATTAGGTTGTGAGATTAACCTAACATCAAAAGTATCACCTTCTCCTGTTTCATATACAGTTATATTATTCTTTGACAAATCTATTCCTGCAAAATCATTATCAGCGTTTGTAATTATTATATTCTCTATGTCTATCTCAGAATATTTGGCATCATTGCTTTTCTGAGAACTTAATGTTGCTATAAACTCTATATCTCCATCTATAACAGAATCATCAACACCTTTTATATCAATATTTACAAATTGATCCCAATTATCTTTTGTAAATACAATCTCCTTACTCAGTATCTTGCCTTCAGTAATATCAGACGATGTCACTAATATCAGAACATCTTCTTCTGGTTCTGTTCTCAGCTTTATTCTAACAGTAGATATTGTTTCATCTTCCGATACCAGAATATTAGTCTGAGTCAATATTATCGAGGCATTATCATCATCTATATTTACAACATCAACATATGATAACGGCAGATTCTTATATATCTCATCAACACTTTCAGTCAAATCAATTGATACCTTAAAAGTTTTATCATCATCATCAATAAAATCATCAACTCCAGTAACTGTAATTATTTTACCTTTATTCCAGTTAGTTGAATTGAATATTATTGATTTTGGAGTTACCAAACCTTCAGTAGTATCGGATGACGTAAACGTTACAATAACGTCATCAACAGGTTGACTCAATAGTTTAATCCTAAATGAAGATATAGTACCTTTTTCAGTTACCTCAATAGATTCTTCTGATATATCCAGACCAAAGCTGTCATTATCAATATTTACTCCAGTTACCAATATCTGTGGCAACAACTTGTACTTAGTATCAGTACTTTTATCCAAATTTAAGCTAATATTAAAGTTTTTGTCGCCATCATCAATAAGTTCATCAACACCAACAATTTTGACGGGTTGCGATACATTCCAGTTCTCACTATTAAATATCAGTGCCGGATACTCAACAGATGCCTCTAAAAGATTATCTGAAGTTATATTTACAGTCACATTACCAATAGGCTGCGAACTAAGTTTTATTGTAAAGATGTCAAACTCTTCATCTTCACTTACAGATACCGTGTTTTTGGACAATAAAACTTCAGCAGAATCATTATCAATATCATTGGCAATAACATCAGGAGGGTCTATATCTGAATAGTTTTTGTCATCTGATACTGTTTCTGAAATAAGTATATTAACCTTTATATTATCATCGTCAATATCATCATTAACAGAACTAACATTTATAATTTGAGGGATATTCCAATTATCAGATGAAAATATCAACGGTACATTTTTAACTTTCACCTGATTAATATCAGAGCTATTTATGTTAATTGTTACATCTGATTCCGGTTGAGAAGTTAGAACCACAGTAAAATTATCATCCTTTCCATCTTCCTCTACAATTACTGTTGCTTTTGAGATGTTTACACCTACTTCATCATCATCTTTAATTGTAACATTAATACTATTATTATCTCCTTGCTTTGCATTTTCAAGATTAGTTATATCCACCTCTATTATTTCGTCATCTTCATCTATAAAATCTGAAATAGTATTAATTGTGATTACAGATTTAATATCTCCTTTAGGTATGATTATCGCAGATTTCGAAGTACCAAAATCTGAATTAGATGCAGTTCCCTTAAATTCAAGATTTATAATAACATCGTCTACAGCAGGGTAACTAAGTTCTGCAGTAACAATTGCTTCTCCTTCAGATTCTGGAATATTGTTTTTATCAACATATATATTAACGACAGGGTAATCTGAAAAACCAAAATTAACATTTGCGTGCATAACACCTTTTGTTAACATAGGAACAGACAGATCATTCTTTGATGTTAGTATAGATGTTCCTGACAACTCAACTCTCGCTACGTACTCTTTACCTATCTGTGGTGTGAATCTGTATTCCCCTAAAGAATTTGTAATTATTGAATATGCCTCTTGTTCAACAGGTTGTATTACTCCATCTTTATTATCATCAATAAAAAGTTTAACAACATAATCAGATAAACCTACTTCTCCTAAATCTTTATTTCCATTACGATTAATATCATTAAATACAACTCCATCAATAACTCCCGGCTCATACACATCACAATCAACCATTGGTGGAAAAAAACTATAATTATCAAAACGACCAACCTTATAGGAATCCCAATAAGTATTTATTGAGTTTATATTTCCATAATTAATATCCTCCCAAAAGTGTGAGGGTGCTGTTACACCTCCCAATTCTACTTTATTCAATCCTGCACCAATATTACCATTGGTAATATTAATATCATCCCAATATACCTTAACTTGGAAAGGCGTTGGTGTTTGCGGACGTACTGTTTGGGGTACAAAACCTGTACGTAAATACTCTACATCGTACATAGGAAAATGAAATGTCGCTTGTACAAATTCAAATGATGTTCTAACCTGTGATTCTTCATTTACAACATTTCCAAAACCATCAAGACCATTCCATGGTATATCTCTTACAAATGGAGCCGTTTCTCCCTGTCTGGGATCTACTAAACCAATTAATAATACATCACGTGTGTTTGGATCATATTTATCGTTACCATCAAAATCAATTATCACCTCCACACGACCTTTTTTGTCGACACTAACCTTAAAAAAATAATTTCCTCTACATCCGAATAATTTAGGATATTCGCTCCCATAAAGCACTTCTCCAAAATCAGCAGAGGGAAAGCTGTTAATATCAGGTTCATTAAGAAATATCTTATACTCTGGTGATAATTTCTTTTCCCCCTGAACAGATCTTCTGTTTATTCTAAAATCATCTGTATTAGCTGTTCCTGAAGAGTTAAAAGCCAAATTAAATGATGCTCCGTAGAATCCTGAATTTTTAAAATTTATCTCAGCAACATATCCTCCTTCTTCATCATAATCTTCACAATAACCATATACCTTTCCATTAAAAGGTCTATCAAACCAACCTCCCCATTTATATGCAGGTGTTGATATTGCCCATTTCTTTGAAAACAGACGACCATCTATTATATTATTTCCTCTAGCTACAGTTATATCAAAATATTCAATATATATCTCATCATTACTATATTCTGAAGGGTTTGTACTAAATTCTATATAATAATCTCCTGGTTGTAACCCCGATGGATTAAAAACCCAAGCATTATAACCACCTCTCTTTAATGCTGACGGTCCTTTCTTTGCTTTACTATGTGAATTTATGTTTCCATCATTTATTAGCTTACCAGATGGTGAACCTATGGTTGGATAAACGACGTTACCCGAAGGATCTACTATTCTGAAATACACATCAATTGGCTCTCCGTTTAAAGGATAATGACTTCCACTTACAGCTTGACTAAAACCCAAATAAACTTTCTCTTGAAAAGGTTCTGCAATATTTATATAAAGACGTTGATGATCCTCACTTCCATATTTTGCAAAATAACCATAATCCTTGCTATTTATTATAAGCAGAGCCCTGTCTTTTGAAGATGGACACAACTCTTTTGTCCCCTCAGAATAGGACATATTATAAAAGGTTAGAAACAGAGCAAATAATATAAAGAATCTGATTCTTCTTAATTTACTCTTTAATGCACAGTTAGAGTAAAAACAATCCATAACAAATCTATTAAATTATGTTCTGGGAATACTTATCGAATCTCCCTAACTGATTTACGACTTGCTACGAATTTGTATATTTATTTAATGATTAAATATTTAATAATTATAACATTATTCACTATTCAACTTCAAAAATAACAAACTTATTATCAGGCATTTTAACAGTAAATATTTACACTCAGAATATAAGTTTACCTAAAAACTTCATTTACATGAATAACCAAATATTTCTTGTTAATGATAATTTGTATCATCCGTATTTAAAAATATCTTGGCGACGTAACAACCTTTCCTTTAGGCATATAATCCAAATCAAAACTCAACATAATTTCATGAGTTCCTGTATTATAACTATTTAACTTAGATACTGCCATATCATATGAATATCCTAACGACAAGTTCTCTGAAATCCTATATTGTAATATAGCCCCCAATGCATCACCAAACCTATATACAGCACCAATCCAGAAAC
The DNA here is from genome assembly GCA_002454955.1 of Bacteroidales bacterium UBA6680. Taxonomy (GTDB): domain Bacteria; phylum Bacteroidota; class Bacteroidia; order Bacteroidales; family UBA6680; genus UBA6680. Next base: position 55,571 of record DKJY01000090.1, on the reverse strand, counting down.
GTTCTTTATATAAGATAGCCATATTTATATCAACAGATATTGGAGCTCCTGTAACAATTTTTGTAAGCATTGTTGGCTTTATCTTAAAATCGGAACTTATTTCGTATACATAACCAGCTATAATAAAGTAATGTCTCCTCTCTTTATCCAGATTAGTCTCCCCTCCCAGATCTTTATTTATCATCTTTGTCTCAAACAATTTTGGTATTGAAAACCCTACATAAAATGTATGTGTATAATAATATGCGCCTAAACCTACATTTGGTAAAAAGCTTCGATAGGAGTTGTTTGTAAATGTAGGATCTGTATCATCAGTTATATTAAGATCTGTAAGATCTATAGAGTAATTATTTATTCCTCCCCTAAGTCCGATTGATAGCTGAGACCTTTCTGTTATTCTAAATCTATACGCATAGTTCAAATTAATAAATGTACTTTTCATAGGTCCTATCTGATCATAAGTAAACGATGCTCCTACACCAATCTTATCGTTGTAAAATGGTGAATGTATTGCCATTGATTGACTTGAAGGTGCTCCATCAAGTCCAATCCACTGACTACGTGATAATAGATATAAACTAATAGCTTCACGAGAACCTGCATATCCAGGATTAATATTAAGTGTATTGAACATATATTGGGTATACATTGGCTCTTGCTGCGCATTAGATGAATTATAAATAATAATGCATGATACAATTGTTACAACTATATTGAATTTTAATCGAATTTTCATGATTTTGTCTTTTTGATATTATTTAACCATAAATATATCTCCTGAAAGCTCCTCATTTGTATCCTTAATTCTCAATACAAAAAAGTAACTCCCTATAGGTAGATCTGATCCTAGAGATGATGATACATTTGCTGACCCATCCCAATCGTTGTTATAGTTATTCTTTACATATACAACTGTACCCCATCTATTAAATATCTCTATTCGTAATCCAAGATGTGGGCTTAATCCTTCTATAACAAACTGGTCGTTTTTCCCATCTCCGTTTGGTGAGAAACCATTAGGAATTTTATACCTACAAGAATCATAATCTAAATAATCTGGTATCCCATCAGAATCACAATCAGTAGTACCTTCTTCCTCATCAGAATAAGTATCTCCATCAGAATCCAGATCAAGAAAATCAGGTATTTCATCATTATCAGAATCGTCTAAACCTTTTCCATCATTATTAGAATCATTTTCATCTTCATCTGAAATTCCATCTCCATCAGAATCCAGATCCTCATAATTGCTTATGCCATCACCATCTGCATCATCCGGTCCAATACCATCACCATTAGTATCCCATTCTATATAGTCAGATATCCCATCTCCGTCAGTATCATTTACTGCAAGAATATTATCATTTATAACATCTACATCATTAGATTCTAGTTTATTAAATTTAATATCAGCACTTTTTGAAAGATCCGTTATTATCTTATATGGTTTATCTTCATCAAAAACATCATCATTTTCTCCTACAACTCTGGCAAATACTCCTTTATTCCAGCTATTTACTGGTATTAAAATCTCTTCGTCTTCAGTAACTCCTTCGCTAATATCATCAGATATGATAGGAATTATCACGTCTGCGGTAGGTCTTGATGACAGCCTTACTCTGAATATTGCAGATTTACCAGTTTCGTCAGTATGATTGCTTATTTTTGATACAAAAATTCTGGGTGTATCATTATCTATATTTACACCATTAACTAAAAGGTCACCTAAAGCAAGATATTCTGGAGCCGAATTAATTTTATCGGTACTTACAATAAAATTGTATTTTATATCACTATCAATATCAGGGTCATCCTGTCCTATAACTACAATTTTTTGCTTCTCAATCCAATTATCAGGTGTAAAAATTAACTGTTCTGTTTCTGATGTAACCTCACTTTCATCTGTCCCTGATATGTTTATTGTAACATTAGCTGTAGGTTTTCGTCCTAAAGCAACCTCAAAGCTATCAGAACTACCATTTTCTGTAGTAATCAGTTTATTTCCATTATTATAATATAGCCTTAGTCTTACAATATCATCATCAACAATTACTACTCTGGCATCAAATGGTTCTCTTTCATATAAATTATTAACACTCTCTATCTCTGCAACAACATAATCATAAGGATATTCTGTAACATAGTCATCAATACTCTTTATAACAGCCGATGCTTTATTCATACCGCTAGGTATCTTTATATGTACTCCATCTAAAGTATTCTCTTTACCTACAACACTATACTCATTTATATCTGCTGTTCCGAAATATTTTAGATTAATGTCTGCATCAAATACTGCATTTTTTGTAAGTACAACTGTTAAAGTGGTTGAATCGTTCTCTTCATTTATGCTTGATTTCTCAAATGAAAAGCTTTGTATCTCAGGTAAGTCTACAACAGAAAAATCATTATTCTTATACTCTTCGCTCTTATAAAAGTACTTAATAACAATCTCATTACTGCTTGATACAAATTGATTTTCTCTCTCCATTATATTGAGAATATATGTTTTTCCGATATGAGGTTTAAATGAATATGCCCCCTCATCAGATGATTCAATCGATTGCTTCTCAATATCTTCATTATCAAGTATACCATTTACATTTATATCTTCATACAATCTAACTAAAACACCTTTTTTTACTTTATCCTCAATATCTTTTATTCCATTTCCATTAAGATCTTCATATACTGTACCTGAAATTATACTAGGTTCATAATTTTCGCAACCAGATGTTGCTACATCAATTAACATTGTTTTCTGCACCAAGGTTGAATAGGAACTCCAATATGTACATATTGTATTCACATCTCCATAACTATCAGATTCTAAATAAGTCCAAGTATGTGAAGGAGCAGGTACTCCTATAATATTTACTTTCTTCTGAGAAATCGGTTCTAGATCACCAGAAATCTCTCTATCGTCCCAATATAATTTTACATCTCCTGTGCTATTACTTGCCAAAGGACGTATTGTCTTAGGAACAATTCCTACTTCCATTCCTTCAACATCAAATACATTGAAATGTACCGTCCCCTGAAAATATTCAAATGAGGCTGTTATATTAGGCAATTCATGTACATTATTTCCCAATCCATCTTTTCCATTCCATTTGACATCACGCACATAGGGTTTGTTTTCAGAAAAATAAGGTTTTATCAATGTTCTCAATATAACATCCTGCGTTCCATAATCATAAATACCATTATTATTAAAATCCAATAGTAACTGAACATAACCCTCCGATTCTGCTTTTAGCCTAAAGTAGTAAATTCCCTCTTCTGAACTATCCTCAGGTGGACATCCTACTAATTTAGGAAAATCATCATCATTTGTAAACCCTCCTGGCTCGGCATTTGGGTAAACATCAATATCAGGTTCTGTTAAAAATAATTTGTATTCTGGAAAAACAGCATCCTTTCTACCCACAGATCTCTTATTTAAAGAGATATCTTCACTGTTTGATGTACCATATGAGTTTAATGATATTGCAAATAACATTCCTCTCATTTTAGAATCATAGAAATCTACCTCTGAAACATAACCATATCCAGATTCATTCACATCGCAAAAAGCATATACCTTCCCTTTAAAATATTCAGGAGTTCCAATTGTCCATTTTTTAGAATGAATCCTACCTTTAACCTCTCTATTATCAATTTTATTTACTACTGTAATATCCCATAAATGATTATAAAACTTAGTAAAGTTACTAGCTGTATGTTCAGTCAAACTAAATTCAAAATAATAATCGCCACTTTCTAAACCCGATGGATCAAAAATTATTTGATTATATCCATCAGATCCATTAACCAAACTTGGTCCAACAATAGCTTCAGCATAAGAGTTAATATTCGAAGTTGATCCAGAAAATTTATAACCAGAATTATTACCTTTTATTGGCCAAACAATATTATCTGATGGATCCTTTATTCTAACATAAGTATCTACAGGTTTAGAATTATAAAAACTAAGATGAAACTGTCCAAAACCAAAACAAATTATCTCATTTTCGGGGTCAGATATATGAACATTCAATCTTAAATCTTCTTTGCCATTATATTGTGCCATAGATCCAAAACTCTTCCGCCCAAGATATAAACTAGTACGACTACTTTCATCAGGCATTAATTGTTTTGTGCCATCAGCAAAAATTGGTATTATACCTAAAATAATAAGGAGTATTATTAAAAATTCTCTTTTAGGAGTTACATATTGAAGTAAAGTTCTAAGGTTTTTCATAAATCAAAATTTTAGTTCTGGTATTGACTAATCAATATATTCTTTACATAAGTTAAGTAATATTTTACATAAAGAGAAGCTTATTAGATAAATTTTGATCTATCAACTCATTAACAATGAGCACTTTTAAAGAGTAGAAATAAAAAAGAGTATCCTCTGACAGAAGATACCCTCAATATTATTTATAATATTTCTTTTAAAAACTGATTAAGAAAATCAACTTTGATATTATTGCTAAACAAAATGCATAAAATATCGGTTTAGATAAGTAATAAAAACCTATCTAGTAGTAGATTATGCCACATAACATATCACTTAATACTCTATAATACGTCTGTCAACAGCAATTTTAAGGAGATCTGCTACATTTTTAGCACCTAACTTAATTCTTAAATTAGCTCGGTGATTAGAAACGGTTTTCTCACTTATTCCAAGGCATACAGATATATCTTTAGAAGTATATCCTTTAGCAACAAGACGTAAAACTTCACACTCTCTTTCTGTGATAAGATTACTCGTTCTCTTGTCCTCTTTCTCTATTTTAATAAGAGAAGCCACAGAGTTACAGTAGAAGGTCTGTCCTTTAGCTATAATTCCAAAACCACTTACGAGTTCAAATGCCGATATACCTTTTACAAAAACACCTCGAACCCCAATGCTCTCCATCTCATTCCAATCAAGACTACGAAGCTTATCCATCATTAAAATTACATTAGTTTCTGGACTTGTTTCATTTATTGATTGAAGAGACTTATAAAGATCATCAGCCGATAACATATCGCGATTAATAAGCAATACATCAGGTTTATTATCAGATATTACAGAAATAATATCTGATGATTCGGTTGATGAATACGCAATTGTATGTTCATAAAACTGAACAATAATAGACTCGAGACCTTTTAGATAAATGTCATCGGTATCAAACAGAACAAATTTCATTTTTTATACATTTTGATAAACAATTACCCGGCAAACCGGAACTTGATAGTTTATTACCGGTACAAAAAACAAAAAGAAAAAACTTTTTTTACAACAACAGTACAAATGTATTCTAATTAATACCTAAGAACAAGATGCCTAGCTCTTTTTTTCTGCTTTGTTAACCTTTTGTTATCCTATTCACATATACAAAAATAAAAAAAAGCCTCTCTTTTAAGAGGCTTTTTCAATAAAAATATCAATTATTCTTAATTTGTTCTTCCAGGATAAGCTTTTAATGCTGCCTCAAGAGTCTCTACTGCATTTTTTAGATCCTCAATTTTAAGCACATACGCAATTCGCACTTGTTTTTTACCCAGCTCAGGATTTTCATAGAACCCAGTAGCCGGAGCCATCATTACAGTTTGCCCTTTATGATCAAAATCTGCTAAAATCCATTGTGCAAATTTATCTGCATCATCAATTGGCAGCTCAACAACAGTGTAAAACGCTCCTTTTGGCATCGGACAATATACACCTTCGATCTTATTAAGAGCCTCAACCATATAGTTTCTTCTCTCTATATACTCGTTATAAACTTTATCAAAATATTCTTTAGGTGTATTTAGTGCAGCTTCACCAGCTATCTGACCATAACTTGGTGGACACAAACGTGCTTGTGCAAATTTCATCGCAGTATCATATACGTCTTTATTACGAGTAACAAGAGCACCTACTCTTACTCCGCACATACTATAACGCTTAGACACTGAATCCATCAAAATTACATTATCTTCAATTCCTTGAAGATTCATAGCTGAGAAATGAGTATGTCCATCATAACAGAATTCTCTATATACCTCATCTGCATATAAATAAAGATCATATTTCTTTACTATCTCTCTTACTTGCTCTAGCTCTTCTTTTGAGTAAAGGTATCCTGTAGGATTGTTTGGATTAACCAAAACAATACCTTTTGTTTTTGGAGTAATAACCTTTTCAAACTCCTCTATTGATGGTAAAGCAAAGTCATTTTTAATCGATGATGTTATTGTTCTTACTTTAACACCAGCAGCTGTTGCAAAACCATTATAATTTGCATAATAAGGCTCAGGAATAACAATCTCATCTCCTTCATCAAGAGTTGACATTAAAGCAAAGGTTATAGCCTCTGACCCTCCGGTTGTAATCATTATCTGATCAGGAGTAACATCAATACCAACACTCTTATAATACTCAGCTAATCCTATTCTGTAGCTTTCGTTTCCTGCAGAATGGCTATACTCAATAACATTAACATCCCAATTCTTAACTGCCTCTAAAGCAACATCAGGTGTAACAATATCAGGCTGACCTATATTCAGATGGTAAACCTTATTTCCTTTTCTTTTAGCCTCTTCAGCATAAGGAACAAGCTTTCTGATTGGTGACAAAGGCATGCTTTGTCCTTTTTTAGATATTCCTGGCATTTTTATCTGTATTTATTTTAATTCATTCAGTTAATGCGCAAATTTAAGTTTAATTGTCAAATAATAAATTATTATCTCTCATTTTATTTGACATAATGCTGTACAATATTCTCAATATTAACAATATTAACAATCCTATTATAATAAATTAATTTTAACACATAAAAGCGTCTTCTTACCAACAGCCCAACAATCGCAACACCCTGATTATCAGAACCACATCCTTTAAACCAGCTATTGTTCACCTTTTGTTTACCCTAAACATTACCCATTTACGCTGCTTAAAATTACCTTTACAGTAGTTAGTTTAACTTAAAAACAAAAATCAAAAGGAAAAACAGAAACACACACAACAAGCTGGTGAACGGAGATAAACAGTCAGAAAATTAACCCGTATTATTAAGAGAAACAGGGTTGAGCAAAAACCACACTATCAAAGACTGTTTAATCTCCGTTTGTTATATAAATTCCTTATATCACCTATAATTATATATTCGTAAATCATTTTTGTCATCTTAGATAAAACATGAACTAAGTATCCTCTTTTTTATGACATTTGCCTCCCTTTTATAGATAAAAATTAAAATTATAGTATATGAAGATATAATTTATAATCTGATAGAAGAGTAAGGGTTAAAACTGTAATTTGTACAAAAACAAAACAGTGTAACAAAACAGGACACCGCAGTTTTGTATAAGTGTAATGTTTTTGAACAATGCAGTAATACATAAATATATCACTACCCTCCCTTATCTCTATCTTGCTAATTATCAAATAATAAAACATTTCTGGCATCGCAATTGAGTAGCGTACTCCAAACATAAGAATAACTTAGGTTTACAATATTTACGAAATAGTACTAAAAAGAAGGGAGGCTACCTCTTATTTTAAAACACCTCCCTTCTTATAATATTATAAAAAGAACAAAAGGAATAAAATAAACGGATACAATGTTTGAGATTAAAAAACATAAAATTTTATCACCTGGTATATCGCTGTACGAAGTTTATGCACCAAGAGTTGCAAATACAGCAGAGCCAGGACAATTTGTAATTGTTAGAATTCACGAAAAAGGTGAAAGAATTCCGCTTACTATATGTGATTATAACAGAGAAGCCGGCACTGTTAGTATAGTTGTACAGGCTGTTGGACGATCGACTTTTCAGATGGTAAAATTAGAGAAAGGCGATAACTTTTTAGATTTTGCTGGTCCTTTAGGACAACCATCTGAATTAATTGAAGAGTCTGATGAAGAACTAAAAAACAAAAAAATACTATTTATTGGTGGTGGTGTTGGTGCCGCTCCAGTTTATCCACAAATAAAGTGGTTATCTGATAAAGGTATTAAAGCTGATATGATTCTTGGAGCTAGATCTAAAGAGCAACTCATATTAAAAGAAGATATTAAGAAAACCACAAATAACCTTTGGTTATGTACTAATGATGGTTCTAAAGGTGAAACCGGTTTTGTAACAGATGTAATGAGAAGACTTAAGCAGTCTAATGAAATGAATTACGATCTTATTGTAGTTATAGGCCCTATGATAATGATGAAATCTGTATCTGAACTTTCGTTAGAATATGGAATAAAAACTATTGCCAGCCTTAATACACTAATGGTTGACGGAACAGGAATGTGCGGGGCATGCAGAGTTACTGTTGGTAACGAAACTAAATTTACATGTGTTGACGGACCTGAATTTAATGCCCACTTAGTTGATTTTAATGAGGCAATGAGACGTCAAATGATTTTTAAGACTGAAGAAGGAAAAGATTTATTAAAAACACAAAAAGAAACTGAAGAGCACAATTGCTCTTGTCAACAAGCATAATACAATGGACAGATTTAAGAAAATTGATGTAAAGGTACTTTCTCCAGAAGTAAGAAAGTGCAACTTTGAGGAGGTTTGTCTTGGATACTCAGAAGAAGAAGCTGTACTGGAAGCAAACAGATGTCTGCTTTGTAAAAAACCTGCTTGTGTTCAAGGGTGTCCTGTATCTATAGATATACCTGGATTTATTGCTAAAATAAAAGAGGGAGATTTAGATAAAGCTGGCGAAATTGTTTTCGATTCATCAACACTTCCTGCAATTTGCGGTAGAGTTTGTCCGCAAGAGAGCCAATGTGAAGGTAAATGTGTACTTAACAAAAAAGGTGATCCTGTAAGTATCGGAAAATTGGAGCGCTTTATTGCTGATTACACAAACATTAACAACTCTCTTAAGATAAGGAAAAATCCTTCAAAAGGACTTAAAGTTGCGGTAGTAGGTAGTGGTCCTTCTGGGTTATCATGTGCAGGAGAACTTGCTAAAGCAGGATATGATGTAACAATATTTGAAGCTTTACACAAACCTGGTGGAGTACTTGAATATGGTATTCCTGAATTCAGGTTGCCTAAAGATAAGGTTGTAAAAAAGGAGATTCAGAATCTTAAAAATCTTGGAGTAAAAATAGAGACTGATGTAATCATTGGTCGTACAATTACTGTTGACAGCTTGATGAAAGATGAAGACTTTAAAGCTGTATATCTTGCTTCAGGAGCTGGTTTACCTAAATTCATGGGTATTCCGGGAGAGAATTTGAACGGTGTATTTAGTGCTAACGAAGTGCTAACAAGAGCGAACCTTATGAAAGCTTTCAGAGACGATTATGACACACCTGTTTTTGTAGGTAAAAAAGTTATAGTTGTTGGTGGTGGTAATGTAGCAATGGACGCAGCTAGAACAGCCCTTAGATTTGGTGCTGAAGTTCATGTTGTATACAGACGAGGTCTTGAAGAACTTCCTGCAAGAGTTGAAGAGGTACATCACGCACAAGAAGAGGGTGTAATATTCAACGTCCTGTGTAATCCTCTTGAGATTATTGGCTCAGAAGATGGTTGGGTTAAAGCCGTAAAGTGTATAAGAATGGAACTTGGAGAACCAGATTCTTCTGGACGACGAAGACCTCAGGAAATAGAAGATTCGGAATTTATTATTGAAGCAGATTCAGTAATAATGTCACTTGGAACATCTCCTAACCCAATTATTAATAAAAACACAAAAGGTTTACAGCTTAATAAATGGGAGTGTATTGACGCTGAAGATGTATCAGGAAAAACCTCTATTGAGGGGGTATTTGCAGGTGGAGATGCTGTTACCGGAGCTGCAACAGTAATTCTTGCTATGGGAGCTGGTAAAAACTCAGCTGCCGCAATTGATAAATACCTTACAGATAAATATTTAACAAAATAAAAGATATCCGTTTTGTTCTAAGTAAATAGCGTTGGGAGCAGCAATGCTCTCCTTTTATCAACAAAAAAGTTATATAAAGATGAATACCAGACACAATATTATTATTTGCATGGGAAGCTCGTGTTTCGCTAGAGGAAATGAAAGAGCTCTTGGTATAATAAAAAGTTATATTAACAAGAATGGTCTGGATGCGAATGTTGAATTCAGAGGAAAACTTTGTACAGAATTATGTAATAAAGGACCTGTGATAACAATAAATGATATCTGTTATGAAAACGTTAATCCAGAAAGTGTAACAGATATTCTCGACAGTGTTTTCACTAAAGAGAATTAATCAACAATATCTATATATAAAACATAGGTTAACATGACTTCTTTGCTACCAGTTTATACTGAGAAGAATAACTGTCAGGATTGCTATAAATGCATAAGAGAGTGTTCTGTAAAGGCTATAAAAGTTGATAAAGGGAGGGCTTCTGTTGTTCCCGAGCTATGTACTTTTTGCGGCAGATGTACTGAGGTATGTCCTGCCAAAGCAAAAAAAGTAAGAAATGATCTGTGGAAAGCACAGAAAATAGTTGAGACATCAACAGAAATAGCCGTATCTATTGCTCCGTCATATATATCTGAATGGAGTAGTGTCCCGAAAGATAAATTTATTGCTGCATTAAAGCTTTTAGGTTTCACACACGTTTCAGAAACAGCACTCGGTGCCGAAAAAGTTTCAGAATGTACTACAAAATATATTGATAAAAGCTGTAAGCATCTTCATATATCATCAGCTTGCCCTGCAGTAGTGGAGCTTATAGAAAAGTTTTATCCAAAACTAGTAGACAATATAGTTCCTATTAGTTCTCCTCTATTAGCTCATGCAAAATATCTCAAAAATAAATTAGGAAAAAATACGCCTGTAATATTTATAGGACCATGCATTGCGAAAAAGAGAGAGTCTGACAATAATCCAGAATTAGTTGATGTAGCAATTACTTTTGATGATCTTAGGATATGGTTTAATCAAGAACAGATAGAGTTTGACGAGATTAAATCCACTGAAGATAGTGACATTTTTTTCCCTTTTGAGTCAGGGTTAGCAACACTGTATCCTACCGATGGAGGAATGATAAAAAGTATAAATAATTACAATACCCGCTCAGATATTACCCTGATGAATTTCTCTGGATTAAACAGAATTCAGAAAACTCTAACAGGTATTTCTAAATATAATATATCAGAAAAAATTTTTCTTGAACTATTAGCCTGTTCAGGAGGATGTATAAACGGTCCCGGGACATCAGAAAAACTTCCTCATGCCTTAAAAAACATGAGGATAATATCAGAAACGCGTAATAGGAAATTAAACAACAATATTAATATTGAATCTGAAGAGTTATATTTCAATTACAAGAGCCGAAAAGCTAACATGCCTGAATACAGTATATCTGAATACAGAGAGGCCTTACAACTTGTAGGTAAATACTCAGAAAAAGACGAACTAAATTGTGGTGGATGTGGATACGATTCTTGTAAAGATTTTGCACATGCTATTCTTGAGTGCAGAGCCGAGCGAAGCATGTGTGCATCATATATGAGAGGTGTTGCTCATAATAAAGCATCTGTCCTTTTGCAAAAGATACCATCTGGAGTTGTTATGGTAGATGAAAACCTTATGGTTATAGAAACCAATAAGAGTTTTGCAAAAATATTGGGTGATGAAATAATGATGATATTTGAAGCCAATCCAGGTATGAGAGGAGCTAATTTAAGAAAACTTGTATCATTTCACAAACCGTTCAGTTCAATATTATCATCGGGAACAGAAAATTACGAGACAGATGTTAAGCACAATGGTAAACTACTTCACCTATCTCTATTTACAATTCAACCAAACAAAATTGTAGGAGGTGTTGTACGTGATCTTACTATGCCTGAGATAAGAAGAGATGAGGTTATAAAACGTACCAAGACAGTAATAAAAGAGAACCTGAATACAGTACAACGTATTGCCTATCTTCTCGGTGAAAATGCTTCTAAAACAGAGGCTATACTTAACTCTATTGTAGAATCTCATAATACAGATGAGTAACAGCTATAAATTTATCTGCTATGAAATCTACAGACAAATGGTTTATTGAGGTTGATAGCTTTCAACACAGCAAACATAACATGCATGTATGTGGCGATGTGTTTCTGTCAAGAAAGGTAAAAGATCAGAACAGGGTTGTTGCAATATTATCAGATGGTCTTGGATCAGGAATAAAAGCAAATGTTCTGGCTACAATGACTGCAAGTATGGCTCTTAATTTTACACTTGAGAATCAACCAATATTAAGAACTGCAGAAACAATATTAAATACACTACCTGTATGCGGCGAACGGAAGATTGCATACGCTACATTCACAATCATAGATATTGATTACGATGGAGAAACACGAATTGTTGAATATGGAAACCCTTCGTGTTTAATATTCAGAGGTAACAAAATATTTAAACCTGAGTGGAAAAGCATATCAATTAACACAAAAGATACTCAGGATAAAACAATGTATCTTACATCATTTGTAAGTTGTAAAGAGGACAGAATTATTACATACTCTGATGGTATTAGCCAGTCAGGAATTGGAACAAAACTTATGCCTTTTGGATGGGGCAATAATGAAATAGAACATTTTGCAAAAGATCAGATAAGAAAGAATGAGAATATATCTGCAAGATCTATAGCAAAAAGCATGGTTATGCAAGCCTGGAAAAATGATATCTCTGAACCAAAAGATGATACAACATGCGGAGTAATATATTTCAGAAGTCCCAGAAAAATGCTGCTATTATCAGGTCCGCCATTTAATTCTGAAAACGATCTGAAACTTGCCGATATTATAGATAAATTTCCTGGAAAAAAGGTAATATGTGGAGGAACAACATCCCAAATTGTTGCCAGAGTATTAAATAGAGATATTACAGTAGGTCTGGGATTTAACGCCCTAGGTTTACCTCCTGAATCGTCAATAAAGGGTGTCGATCTAGTTACTGAGGGTATATTAACCATAGGTAAGGTTAGCGAGATTCTAGAAAACAGTACCGGAGAAGATATAAAACCTTCAAGTCCTGCACACAAATTGGTTATGATGTTACTAAAAAGCGATGAGATTGATTTTTTGATTGGCACTAGAGTTAACAATGCCCATCAGGATCCTAGTTTACCTGTTGAACTTGAAATAAGGCGTAGTGTAGTAAAAAAAATTATAAAACTACTTGAAGAAAAATATTTAAAGAAAATAAACTTAGAATTTATATAACGGATAATAAGGTTGTGTACAACAATCTTATGCAACAAAAAAACTATGGACAAAAAAGTGAACGTAAAGATCTGCATTGGAACACTATGCTATGTAATGGGTGGTTCTGAATTGCAGCTCTTAGAAGAACATTTAAACGATGATTTAAAAAAGAGAGTATCAATTGAGGGTACTACATGTCTTGACTACTGCCACAACGAAGATAATGGAAAACCACCATTTGCATCGGTTAATGGCAAATGTATTCAACGTGCCAGTATCACAAAAATTATTAATCAAATTAAAAAAGAGCTGGAGTAACTCTCGCTTTAGCCGTACTTTTTTGAATTATCCCAAAAAGGGGGTTAAAAACGGATAAGAATGACTTATACAAACGGAGCAATGCTTATTAAACGCGAAATATTTAACCGTTTCGCAAAACTTTATTATGACGATACTCTTGAAACAGAGATTGACAAAATACCTCTGATAATATCGCCAAAAAATAAAAAGAAAGTTGTTAGGTGCTGTATCTACAAAGAGCGTGAAATTGTAAAACATAGATTAATAAGCATTTTAGGTCATACCATATCTGATGAAATGGATGAATTAAAACGTTTATCAGAATATGCTAGTGAAGCAAAAAACAGAACTAATACACCTGATTGCAGACTAAACATTATTGAAGAAGCATGCAGCTCTTGTCAGAAAACAAGTTACGTTGTAACAAATCACTGCAGAGGATGCATGGCACAGCCCTGTATGCTAAACTGTCCTAAAGATTCAATATCGTTTAAAAACGGAAAAGCAAGTATTGATACCAATACATGTGTAAACTGTGGTTTATGTAAAAAGGTTTGTCCATTCCATGCTATTATTTATACTCCAGTGCCTTGCGAAGAGTCTTGTCCGGTTGATGCTATATCTAAAGATGAATACGGTATTGCCAAAATAGATGAAGACAAATGTATTCACTGTGGCAAATGTATGACTGCTTGTCCTTATGGTGCTGTAACAGAAAAGTCTCATCTTGTAGATGTTCTTGAGGGCATAAAGAGAGGGGAAAAAGTTGTTGCAATGATTGCTCCTGCAATAATTGGTCAGTTTAATACTGACCTAAATAAAATCATGTCAGGCATAAAATCATTAGGCTTCTATGATGTTGTTGAGGTAGCTATAGGTGCCGATCTTACTGCCAAACACGAATCAGAAGAGTTTACTGAACTTATGGAAAAAGGAGATAAATTTATGACAACCTCTTGTTGCCCGGCATACGTTGAGCTTACAGACAAACATCTTGATGGACTAAAACAGTATGTATCTTCTACTCCATCTCCAATGGTATTCACAGATAACCTTGTAAAAAGCAAACATACCGATGCTAAAACTGTATTTATAGGACCTTGTGTTGCTAAAAGATCTGAAGCACAGAACAGATCAAATGTTAATTATGTATTAAGCTTTGAAGAGATAGGTGCTTTACTAATAGCTAAAAATATTGAGTTATCGAATATAGATATCTTAGAGAATCAGGAAGAACCATCAGCTAATGGCAGGGGGTTTGCCCAAAGTGGAGGAGTTGCCAGTGCAATTAAAAACACAATAAATATTGAGGTAAATGAAATAATTATTAATGGTCTTAACAAGCAGAACTTAAGAATTCTTAAGCAGATGGGCAGAGGAAAGTGTTCTGGCAATTTTGTTGAAGTTATGGCATGCGAAGAAGGATGTATTGCAGGTCCTAATACTATATCTGATATAAGAATTGCAAAAAGACAGCTAAATAAATATCTATAATACTAAATGTGGCATAATAATAACTAACCAAATATAAGCCCGGGGTTAAAGACACTCCCCGGGCTGCTTATTTAAGCGGTTTTCACTTTGTTCCGGTTTTGATTACTCGTCGGTAATCAATTAATCTCTATATCTGATTGTCAAAATATAAAGTTCATCATTAAAATCATACATACTTAACACTAGTTTGCTTGTATTTACTCTCCTCTATAAAATATTACTATTAATATCAGAAACGGATAAATGAAATATTCCTTCCGGATCAGAAATATTAATATGTAACTTATCAACGAAAGGATCAGAAAATAGTTTCAACATACTATCATTTTTAATAAAAAAGGGTTGCAAATACTTGCAACCCCACTGATATAATAATAACTATATTATTTCTTATCTTCGTCCTTATCTGGCTTACGTTTACTCTGTTTTGTCTTCTCCTCTGTTTTAGATATTGATCCTCTCATCTCTGTATCAGCTTCAATATTCTTCATCTTAAGATAATCTAAAACACCTAAATTACCAGCTCTAAACGCCTCAGACATTGCTAAAGGAACCTCTGCTTCTGCTTCAATTACTTTCGCACGCATCTCCTGAGCTAATGCTTTCATCTCCTGCTCTTTTGCAACAGCCATTGCTCTTCTCTCTTCTGCCTTAGCCTGAGCTACTTTTAGGTCTGCATCAGCCTGATCTGTCTGTAGTACAGCACCAATATTCTTTCCTATATCAATATCTGCAATATCAATTGACAGAATCTCAAATGCCGTACCTGCATCAAGTCCTTTTGACAATACAACCTTTGAAATTGAATCTGGATTCTCCAAAACCTCCTTGTGTGATGCCGCAGAACCAATTGAAGATACAACACCCTCTCCAACACGAGCAAGTACAGTCTCTTCACCAGCTCCTCCAACAAGTTGCTTGATATTTGCACGTACAGTAACCCTTGCTTTTGCTACAAGCTGAATACCATCTTTTGCAACCGCTGTAACCGGTGGAGTGTTAATAACTTTAGGGTTTACAGACATCTGAACTGCCTGTAATACATCTCTACCAGCAAGGTCAATTGCCGTTGCTGATTTAAAATCGAGATTAATATTCGCTTTATCTGCCGATATTAAAGCGTTTACAACTGTTCTTACATTTCCTCCAGCAAGGTAGTGTGCTTCAAGATCATCTCTGTTAAGCTTTAAGCCTGCTTTAGATGAGTTTACAAGTGCATTAAGAATTATCGATGGTGGAACCTTTCTAATTCTCATAGCTATCAGTTGTCCGATAGGCACATACACCTTTGCAAATACTGCAGAAAACCATAATCCAATAGGTACAAAGTAGAAAAAGAGCCATAGAAATATAATAACGGCTATTATTACTACTACAATTAAACCTAAACCTTCCATATCTATAGAGTTTTTACAATTATTTTATTTGATTTAACATTTACTATCTCAATATCAGAACCTTCATCTACAAAACCATCAAGTGATTGTACTTCGTAAACTACATCATTAAATCGGGCTTTACCTATTGGTGCCAATCTTGAAACTGTAACACCCTTGTCACCTGATTTTACCGGAATATCAATTGTATTCATCTTTGAGTCTATAGCCGTTTCAAGTCCCATTCTCCGCCATGTACGACGTTTAAACAAAAAATAAAACGATATAAAGTTTGCTACAATTGTCCCTAATAACATATAGTTTCCTACCTGAACACCATGATAATGATACCCTCCTACAATAGCAGCAATCATCAACAGACCTCCACCTATTCCGGCAATAGTTATTCCTGGGATAATTAAGAATTCTACAAAAAGCAGAAATAATCCAAACGCAATTATCAGCGATAATATTAATACAGACATAATTTATTCTCTATGATTTCTGTTTAACACTCAAAGTTAGTCCTTTCTCTTGCAGAAGATATTCCAGTTTAAGCATCTCCTCTTTTGAGCCACTACAAACATCGCAGCTACCCTTATAATGAACCAAATAAGCAATCTGTTCTGCTTGTATTGCATCAATTTCACAAACCGAGGTTAAATGAGAAATAACATCTTCAAAAGAATTTACATCATCGTTATGAAGGAAAAGTGTATATAGAATTTCAGGACTCCCTACTCTTCTCTCTTCAAACTTATATCTCTCTGACATATTAATTTATAACTATTTAATTTCAACTATACGTGCTTCCGGGAAACCTTTCTTCTTAATAAGATTCAAGAACTTTTGCGCACCTATCTTGTTATCGTAGTCTCCCACAGTATAAATATACAAACCTTTTGCATTTTTGTATTTAAATAGTGTTTTATTTTCAATTATTTTTTTTATGTCTATTGATATACTTTCCGGTATAGGTTTCTCACTCATTGTTATCTGTACATTATATCGTACTCGTTTAGAATCCTTATTATCGCCCTTCTCTAACAATCTTGCTCGTTGTAACTTTATTCGTTGCCCATTATAATAAGGTACAATAAATGCCTTTGAAAAACCTTGCCTTCTTATTGTTGAAAGATTCTCTTTCGCTTTTTGATAGGTTTTAAATAGTCCTGCAAAATACTTCTTATAACCACTACTGGTCATCTCATATGTTATCGGACGCATTCCTTTAAATATTTTATATGACAACATTTTTGAAAATACACCGAGCTGCACTCTGTATATAACACCCGATGGTAATTCCGGATTTAATGGTATAGGATTATCCTCACTATAATATACAGTATCTAACAATACAAATTCAGGTTCATCTGCTTTTGTGAGTTCAAAATCAACTGCTTTTGTTACTAACGATCTCTTTACAAATTTACTCTCAGCATCTTTACGCTCTTGTATTCCCTCAATTATCTTATCAACAATATCTACACCCTTAAAGCTTAATGTGTTTCTGGAATTATCACATATTAAACCTTCAAAAACCGATAAAGCCTCAAACTTTACACGTATTCCCTTAAAGGCGTTAATAATCTCCTGCTTGCCATAATTGCCTTTATCAGGCAAATTATTCATTATTCCTTTTCCAGTAAGCAATAGCATTGATGCAGCCCTTACAGCATCATCCGTTTTCCCATTACCAATATTGTTATCAATCACAAGAGATCTTATCATCATATTTAATGCAGATATCTCTGTATCTAGTTCTGATATAGCAAACCGTGAAAGATTACCACGCATAACCTCCTCAATAGATGCCGTTGTGGTTTCATATCTGTTTACAATTTTCTTAAACAACACTGATTTATCATCAATCCTATTCAAATAGCATTCAGGTATAAAATAAGTAGACTCAGACTCTTTTCTGATAACCTTTTCAGCACCCAACATCTTTTTCTCTATCTCACGTACCTTAACATATGATCTATCAGCACTCTTCTGATAATTATACGCCAGCTTTTCAAGTTCACGAATCTCGCTCCCAATCTTTTTTCTTTTATTCTTATCTGTATCACTACCAATCTGCATTCTCATGTCGTCAATAACACGTCTTACCGAATCAGCAGACAGTTGATACTTCAATGCTTTATTAAGTGCTGCATTATACTCATCCTCATAACTATTCTCCTCTTTAGTCTCTATATGCTTTTTCGCCTTAAAAACAAGCTCTTCATCAATTCTAATTTGAGGTATCTTGTCACTACCTCTATGCATATCCATATTAGCAAGTTCCTTTATCTCTTCAACCCCGGATGGCGAACGTTGGATAAGACTATTTATTAACTGCATAGAGTGTATTGTATATTTGTTATCCAACGATATTCTGTCAGAAACAAAATTTGCCTTTGTAAACGATTCATTGGGTATAAACATAAAATCGTTATATGGAGTATTTATAGGAAAATCCATATTCTCCGGCTCTGACCATGTCTCTGTATCTCTATTATATTTTGACACAAAAATGTCCAACTCTCCCATACTAAACAGTCCCTCTGAAGAAAAATATAACGTCTCTCCATCAGAACAGAAAAAAGGATAATCCTCTCTGTATTGCGTGTTTATTGTTGGAGGCAAAGCAACCGGTCTGCTCCATAATCCACTCTGAAGCATTTTAACCATATACAGATCCTTATTGCCAACAACACTATTACCATAACTGGGATATACAATAATAGTTCCCTCTTCCGGTTTCTCAGGAATACACAGAATTGGTTTATGACCTTTCTCTTTATCAATATCTGTAAGCAGTGCATCTGGCAATACACTAATAATAAACCCTTTTGGAACAGATGAATAAAACAAAAAGAAATCGTCTCTACCTACTTCACTCCTGTTTAACACAGGTATATCGCTAACATACTTTACAAGCAACTCGCCATTTCGGCTTGTAGCTATCTCCTGATTAACAGAAACGCTATTGTTCTGATTTACCGTAGCAAGTTTCTTATAACGTTGCAGATACTCTACTGATTTAGAAAAATTATAAGCCTTCCGATAAGCCTTTCCTAAATAAAGATATACATTATATGGTATATCATCTCCCTTAGAGGCATACTCTAGATACTTAACAGATCTATCCATATTGCCATTTAACTTATAAAGACACACTCCTGCCAAATAATTATATCTGTAATCTTTCGGAAACTCCTCTAACTTGCGTTCAACAATATCTAATACTTCTCGTGCCTGATTCAACTCTATTTTCTTATATAGCGGATCGTCTACATAAGACTCATATTGTTGACCAAACAGAACACCTAACCAAAACTGAACACAAAGTATAAGAACTATTCTCTTATTCATATACTGCAACTAATATTAAATTTAATCCCGCACTATTTTGATAATCTGGAAAAAACAGTTATCAATTCACTTAATACTTCAATTCTATTTTAATGATAAAATTAAAATTAATTAGATTACATTACAACAGTATTTCTGAATTACTGCAATAGTTTTGATAATTTTTAAATATTAGGCACAACAATACTACGTTTATTTATATAAACAACACAAAAAAATATCTTCCAAACAAAATGCAATAGCAAATTTAACACTCCAATTATTTACATCTTAAATAATAATTAAACAATTATTACGTATCTATAAACACAAAATAAATCAATACTCTTACGAATTATTTTCATTACTGACATACAGTTGTTTAAACTATATTTGTTCAACAATAGAACTAATTTAGTTGATTGTTCTAACCACAGTTGTTAAAATCAATTTTTCATATTGTATACAACTAAATGTTAATATATATTTGCCCACCTCAAAAGGATAAAACTATGTTTAAAAATCTGACCCTATCAGTTAAAATCAACATATTAATTGTTGCTTTTATTATTGTTAATATTGCTTTCTTTTTTGTTTTTCTAAACGGTCAATCTAGTCTTAGAGACACGGCAGTTGAAACAACAAAATCGTTAATTGATTCAACAGAAAGAGTAAAAATAAAGATTGCTGTATCAAATATGGCGACTACTCTTGAAAAAGACTTTGAAACTATTAATAAAGATAGTATTGAAGAGATATATCAACTGTTCAGTAATAAACTTGATGATGTGAGATTTGAGGATGACAGATCTGGTTATTTCTTTATCTACAAAGGAACAATATGTATGTTGGCTCCTACAAATAAATCGTTAGAAGGTTCAGATTTAGGTTCATCAACAGATACTGATGGTATAAAGTACATCTCTGAGATGAACAGAAAAGCCACTCTAGGTGGAGGTTATGTAAATTACAGGTTCCCAAAACCAGGAAAAGGAGAAACAGATAAAGTATCGTATGTAAGTCCAATTAAAGGAACAGGATACTGGATTGGTTCTGGAGTTTATCTTGACAATATTGATAACGCACAAAACATAATAGAGAGTGCTATTGTTGATAAATCAGATAAGGTTTTAGCTAACGTAATAATTCCGGTTTTAATACTTGTACTAATACTTATACTGTTTAGTATTAACATCAAACGCAGTATTATTAAACCAATTTCAAAGATCATTGCAAATACAGATAAGGTTGCTCTTGGTGAATTAAATGAGGTTAAAACAGACAATAATGATGAGTTATCATTAATAGCAAAATCATTAAATAATCTTATTGACAGACTTAAAAAGACATCGTTATTTGCAAGAAGCATAGGTGAAGGTGATTTTGATACCGATTTTACTACAACATCAGAGAAGGATATTCTTGGTCTCTCTCTACTTAACATGCGTGAGAGCTTACGTAAAGCAAGAATAGACGAAGAGAAAAGAGTTGAGGATGAGAAGGTAAGAATTTGGGTAATGAACGGGCATACAATTATTAATGATATTCTAAGAGAGAATCAGCAGGATATTGATATGCTATGTGAAATGTTGCTACAGAAAATAATTGAGTATGTTGATATGAATCAGGGTGGTATATTCCTTAAAAACAACGACGATGATAATATGCTTGAACTTGTTTCATCATATGCATACGACAGAAAGAAATATCAGGAAAAGAATATTCAGGTAGGCGAAGGTCTTGTTGGTACATGCGCTATTGAGCGTAAAACAATATTCATGACTAAGGTACCATCTGACTATATAAATATTGGTTCAGGTTTAGGCGATGCTAAACCACGATGCCTGATTATAGTACCTCTGATAATAAATGAACAGTTCTTTGGTGTTATTGAATTAGCATCATTCAGAAAGATTGAAGATCATGAGGTTAAATTTATAGAAAAGACAGCAGAAAATATTGCTTCTACCATATCAGTTGCACAGATAACTGCCAATACGGCAAAACTTTTAGATCAACACAAAGAGCAGGCAGAGATGATGTCGGCCCAGGAAGAAGAGATGCGACAAAATATGGAGGAGCTTCAGGCTACACAAGAGGAGTCAAGCAGAAGAGAAAAAGACTTACTCGAAAAAGTAGCTCTGTTAGAAAAAACTCTTTCTGAAAAAGAGTAGGTTGGTTAAAAGTAGTTTGTTTTTGTTTTGAGGATCGTCTGTTATTACAGACGATCTTCTGTTTTTTTATAAAAATTACACAAAAAAAAACAACACAATAAGGTTCTTTAAATCAATCCATAACACAAGACAAAGCCAAAAACAATATGTAAGTAATACTTTAAGAATGTATATTTTTCAACATAAATTTTGACTCACCGTGATGTTATGCGTATATTTATACGCTTTTGACAAAAAATATACAACTATGCTTAACAAACTTACACTCGCAGTTAAGATGAATATCTTAATTGCTGCATTTATAATCACAAATGTTGTGTTTTTTATATTTATGGTAAGCGGACAGATAAAACTTGGAAGTACCGCCATAGATACAACTACATCATTAATAGATTCTACAGAACAGGTTAAAATAAAAATTGCCGTTAAAAATATGGCAGAAATTTTAACAAATGACTTTAAAAAAGTTAACAAAGATAGTATAGAAGAGGTATATCAGTTCTTTGATGAGAAACTTGGTAATCTTAGATTTGAGGACGATAAATCAGGATATTTCTTTGTTTACAAAGGTTCTATTGCACTACTGGTTCCTGTAAACAGAGCTCTAGAAGACAAAGATTTAGGTCATCTAAGAGATGTTAACGGCGTAAACTATATTCAGAATTTAAGACGTCAGGCCCAAAGAGGTGGTGGTTTTGTTAAGTACATATTCCAAAAACCTGGTAAAGGAGAAATTGATAAGGTTAGTTACGCTGCTCCAGTTGGCGATGGTGATTACTGGATAGGATCTGGTGTATATCTTGACAATGTTGATAAAGCCAAGGATATTACAGAGGTTGCTCTTTCTGACGAAGCCGGAAATATACTATTCAATACTCTTATTCCAATATCAATACTTGTATTGGTTCTTATACTGCTTAGTATTAACATCAGAATAAGTATTATTAAACCTATAAAAGGTATAATTACCAGCACAAATAAAGTTGCAACAGGAGAACTTAATGAGATTGAAGAGAAAAATAATGATGAGATAACAAAGATCACTGTATCATTAAACAACCTTATTAACCGACTTAAAAAGACATCTGTTTTTGCAAAAAATATTGGTGAAGGTAATTTTGATTCAGAGTTTGAGGCTGCATCTGAAAAAGATGTATTAGGACACTCTTTAATAAACATGAGACAGAGCCTTATTGAGGCACGAACGGCTGAAGAACAACGTGTTGATGACGAAAAGGTAAGAATATGGACAATGAATGGGCATACTGTTGTTAATGATATTCTAAGAGAAAATCAGCATAAAATTGATATTCTTGCAGATACGTTACTTCAGAAGATAATAGCGTATGTTGATCTTAATCAGGGAGGTATATTTCTTGTTAACCAAGAAGATGAAAACAAACTTGATCTTGTTGCTTCATATGCATATGACAGAAAGAAATTCCTTGATAAAACAATAGAGATTGGCGAAGGACTTGTTGGAACATGTGGCATTGAGCAAAAAACAATTTATATGACTGACATTCCGGATAACTACATACATATAGGTTCCGGTCTGGGAGATGCTAAACCAACATCACTAATTATTGTTCCTCTTATTATTAACGAGAAGTTCTATGGTGTAATTGAGCTTGCATCATTCAGAAACCTTAAAGAACATGAGGTTGCCTTTATCGAAAAAACAGCTGAAAATATTGCATCTACAATATCTATAGCACAAATTACAATAAATACGGCAAACCTTCTTGAGCAGCACAAGATGCAATCAGAAGAGCTATCGGCACAAGAAGAGGAGATGCGACAAAATATGGAGGAACTTCAGGCTACACAAGAAGAATCGGCCAGAAGAGAGAGAGATCTTACGGAAAAAGTACATGAACTTGAACAAAAATTAGCCGAGAAAGAGTAACATTATATCACTATAAACAGGGTATCAATTAACATTTGATACCCTACCATTCACACCCAACCACTTTATAAAGTAAAATACCAGAACACTCATACATTGTTACAATATGCTCTTAGCAAAAAGAGAGCACTATTAGAGCTATGTATATATCAAAAACAAACAGATAAATATGCTTAACAAACTATCATTATCACAAAAAATCAACATCCTTATTGCAACATTTACAATAATAGGAATTGTATTCTTTGCAACATTTATTAACGGTCAAAAAAGGCTTGAAAATCAGTCTGTAACAATTACCACATCGTTAATAGACTCTACTGAACAGGTAAAAGTAAAGACCATGGTACTAAATATGGTACAGGTAATTAATACAGATTTTAAGAGTATTGATATAAATAATCCTGATACAGTATATAAAACATTATCAGACAGATTAGATCATATCAGATATGAAAATGATAGATCTGGGTACTTCTTTGTATACAAAAACACAAAATGTATACTTGCTCCTGATCATAAATCTCTTGAAGGTCAAGAGAGAAGAGATGCAGTTGATGCTGTGGGAGTAAACTTTGTTTTTAAGATGAATCAGGCTGCAAAAAAAGGCGGTGGATATGTAGGATATCGTTTTAACAAACCAGGAAAAGGAGAAATAGATAAGATATCATATGTTACGCCTATAGCTAATACTGACTACTGGTTGGCATCCGGAATATATCTTGATAATGTGCATCTTTCACAAGATAGTACACAAAAGAAATTGTCAAAAACAGCCTCGTCAATTGCTATTAATACCGTTGTGCCTATATCTATTCTTATGATAATTTTAATAATGTTTAGTATAAGCCTTAAACTAAGCATTATTAAACCAATATCCAGAATAATTAAGATAACAGACTATGTTGCCCGTGGTAAGCTTAGTAATATTGAGATTAAACGAAAGGACGAAATATCTAAAATTGCAACCTCTCTTAATAACCTTATAAACCGACTTAAAAAGACATCTGACTTTGCCACAGAGATAGGTCAGGGTAATTTTGGTTCAGAATTTAAAGAGGCTTCAGATGACGATATGCTTGGTAAATCGCTGTTAACAATGCGCAACAGCCTTATCGATGCCCGTACTGCCGAAGATAAAAGATCTGAAGAGGAGAAGATAAGAAGCTGGACAATGAATGGGCATACAATAATAAATGATATACTAAGAGAGAACCAGCACAAAATTGAGGTTCTGACAGATACTCTTCTGCAAAAAATTATTGAGTATATTGAGCTGAATCAAGGAGGTATATTCCTTTTAAATCAGGATAATAAATCTGAGTTAAACCTTATAGCTTCATATGCATATGATAGAAAAAAGTTTCTTGAGAAAACTATTGAGGTTGGCGAAGGTTTGATTGGTACCTGTGCAATGGAGCAGAAAACAATTTTCATGACAGATATTCCTGATAACTATATAAATATTGGATCAGGACTTGGCGATTCAAAACCAAGATGCCTGCTTATTGTACCATTAATTATTAACGAGCAATTTTATGGTGTAATTGAGCTTGCATCCTTCAGAAAATTAATGGAACATGAGGTAGCATTTATTGAGAAAACAGCAGAGAACATCGCATCTACTATATCAGTTGCTCAAATAACAATTAACACAGCCAATCTGCTTGAACAGAGTAAGCAACAATCAGAAGAGTTATCGGCACAGGAAGAGGAGATGCGTCAAAACATGGAGGAGCTAATGGCTACACAAGAGGAGTCTCAAAGAAAAGAGCATGAGATATCTGAGATATTAAATGCTATTAATAAATCTGTTAAAACAGTTACCCTTGATGCAGAAAGTAGAATACTTGATATAAACGATATGCTTACAATGGCTCTTGGTTCAGAAAAATCTCTGTTTATCGGAAAGTCATTCTCAACAATAGTTAAACCAGAAAATAATTCTGTTGATAATGAGATACTTTGGGAACTAATGCTAAAAGGCGAAAGAGTAAGCAGAGATGAACTTGTAATTGCAAACAATCTTAATATACATGTAAAATCAACATATAACCCAATAATGGGACGCGATAAAAAACTTGACAAGGTTCTTATACTTGTTGAATAATATTCAAACATCACACAACAATGTAAAGGGCTGTAATCAGCAGAGATCAGTCCTTTACTACTTTAACTAATTAAACAGTAATATTACAATATGTTATAATTCAAACATCAACTTTGACTTTACTTGGTGTTACCCTATATTTAAAAATCCTAACAAATATTAGAAATCATGCTAAAAAAACTAACCTTATCTGTTAAGATAAATATCCTGATTGGACTGTTTATTGCATCCAATATTGCATTCTTTATTGTGTTTCTGAACGGACAAATAACACTTAAAGATACTGCTGTAGATACCACAAAAACACTTATTGATTCAACCGAGAGAATTAAGGTAAAAACGGCAGTACTAAACATGGCTCATGTTCTTGCAAAAGATGTAAAAGGCATAAACAAAGATAGTATTGACCAACTATACAACTTTTTCAACGAACGCTTGGGCGACCTAAAATACGAAGCAGACAAATCGGGTTATTACTTTATATGTAAAGAGACAACATGGTTTTTTAACCCAAATAACAGAGCTGTTGAGAATAAGGATTATGCCAATAACAGAGATGTAAATGGAGTAAGATATATATATGATCTTAACCAAAAAGCAAACTCAGGCGGAGGATATGTAATTTACAAGTTCCTTAAACCAGGCAAAGGAGAGGTTAATAAAGTAAGCTATGCTACAATGATAAATGGTACAGATTATTGGATAGCATCAGGGGTATATCTGGACAACATTAAAAACTCACAGAACACACTACAGAGTGCCATTGAGACAAAATCAAAGGATATACTATCAGGCATTATTATTCCTGTTATACTAATTGTTCTGGTTTTGGTTCTGTTCAGCATAAACTTAAGAAGCAGTATTATAAAACCAATTACTGAGATAATAAAAAACACCAACAAGGTAGCAATTGGAGAACTACGCAATATTGCAGATAAAGGTAACGATGAGATATCCAGAGTTGTTAAATCTCTGAATAATTTGATTAACAGATTAAAAGAGACATCTTCTTTTGCCAGAAGTATTGGCGATGGAGACTTTAACTCTGAGTTTGAGATAAAATCTGATAAAGATGTGCTTGGTAAATCGCTACTTGATATGCGTAAGAGCCTTAACGATGCACGTAAAGCCGAAGAGAAGAGAGCCGAGGAAGAGGAGATCAGAATATGGACAATGAACGGACATACAATAATAAATGATATACTCAGAGATAATCAGCACAAAATTGATAAACTGGCAGATATGCTACTACAAAAAATTATTGAGTATGTAAAACTTAATCAGGGAGGTATATTTTTATTAAACCAGGACGATGAAACTAAACTTAAGTTAATATCATCATATGCATATGACAGAAAGAAATTTCTTGATAAAACTATAGATATAGGAGAAGGTATTGTTGGCACATGTGCTATTGAGCAAAAAACAGTATATATGACTGAGGTTCCGAATGACTATATAAACATTGGCTCCGGACTTGGAGAAGCTAAACCAAGCTGTTTGATAATTGTACCGCTAATTATAAATGAGAAATTCTATGGTGTTATTGAGCTGGCCTCATTCAGAAAACTTGAAGAGCATGAAATTGCATTCATTGAAAAAACAGCCGAGAATATAGCATCTACCATATCTATAGCACAAATTACAATGAACACTACAAAACTGCTTGAACAACATAAAATGCAGTCAGAAGAGCTATCGGCACAAGAAGAGGAGATGCGCCAGAATATGGAGGAGCTACAAGCTACACAAGAAGAGTCGGCACGCAGAGAGAGAGAATTAACAGAAAAGGTGGAGTATCTTGAAAAGATACTGGACGATAACAGTCTGGAACACTAATAAACTAATAAAACCCAAAAAAGATCGTTAGAGTGCTGACGATCTTTTTCTTTATAATTTCTTTTATAATTTACTCATCATTACCCGTTGGCAGCTTTACAATTACCAGAGCCCCTTTCTCCGGTTCGCTCTCAATTATCAGCTCTCCGTTCATATTCTCAAGATACTCAATAACAGCCGATAATCCTAAACCTGTACTTGCCTGACCATTGGTACCAAGCATTTGGATAGATTTTTTATTATATATACTCTTAATAATATCCTGATCCATCCCGATACCATAATCCTTAATATTTATATATACACTATTATTTGTTACGCGCGATGATATATCAACACAACCATTACGCAAACTATATTTTATAGCATTCTGGATTATATTACGAAAAATAAAACGCGCCACAAACTCATCTGCTTTAACCTTTATTCCCTTATTAACATAGTTATTTATCTTAATATGATTAATGTTAAGATGAAACAACTCACTAAGTTCTGCAACAATGGCATACACATCTATTGTTTTAACATTAAGTGCCACCTTTGATACAAACTGTAACTTTCCCCAGTGTATAAGATCCTCTAGTAAACCATATGTTTCGGCCGCCTGATGTGTAAGAGCTTTTAATAGTTTATCACGCTTCTCGTTGTTCATCTCTGACGAGTGCAAATACATATACTCAAGCATGCTCTTGGCTGTACCCAATGGGTTTCTTAAATCGTGAGCCAGTTGCGACAAAAATTTATCTTTATTTACAATAACCTCAGATAGTCTTGCATTTGCTGTTTTAAGCTCGATGGTCTTTTCCTCTACAACTCTGTTTAATTTACGGGCACGTCTCTGCTTTGTATATGACGATGCTATAAAATATATAGACAGTATTGACAGAAACCCTATAACATATAATAATTTAATCAGATATCTGTTCTCTATTTTATCATTAATTATCTCACTACTTTCAGGTAGATCAGACCGCTTAATCTCAAATTTCTCCATCTCTGTATAATCAAACATATACTTACTATCAAGAAATTTAAACCGTTTCTGTCCGTTTATCTTACCCGTCTCTAATATCTTAACTGCTGTTTTAGCTACATACTCACCCTGATCAAACCCTTTAGTTATCTTTCCTCCTACAATGCCTTTTCCCAGATAAAAATCCCACGAACCAAACACAGGTACATCTGTATTATTATTTATTAGTTCAATACCCTTTTTATATGATATAAACTCGCCGGTTTTATCTCTGTTAACAACCAGAATATATATTACCCAAGATTCATCTAGATTAGATACTCTGGATACCAATTCACTGGTTGAGAACACTGAGTATTGTTCAAAATTTAGTTTATCATAAAACATTGGCATAACCAGTGCAAGCTCTTCGTTAATTGCCTTACCTGTTATTGTAGTATCATTTATTAACAGCAAGTTTTTCCTCTCCGGAAACAGTTTTATAACAGATGCTATTGTTCCAAAATGATCTGCCCTCTCTCCTATTCCCAGAAAATTTTCATGATCGTCCAGATCATATATAGAGAAGTTATTAACCCCACAGAATATTACAGGAATATCGCCATACAGCTCTTTACCATGACGAATCATAAAGCTATAAGCTGCGTTATCTACGGTAATTACAATATCAATATCTACATCTCTGTTCTTTATCTTCTGATAGTTATAGTATTCTGATATATAATCGTTACTCTGAAAGCGTTTGGCATCCATATACTCAAAAAACAGATTGATATCAGGGTAATTTAAAAATACACTATTAATTCCCTGTGTAACAAAATCTGTCCACTCAAGCCCCTGATGATAACTATGTAATATCAACACATTTTTACCAGAAAGTTTTTCTGCGTTTATATTACTCCCGGATGTATTACCCTGAGACGATAATGAGACGGGAACAGAAAGCATGAAAACCAGAATAAAAAATATCTGTGCTATCAGCCTTGAATATATAAGCCTTATCCTAATTGTATTCATAATCTCAATATTCTACGTCACTTTTCACATTTTGTTATCTAAAAAACAGATCTTACTAAAGAATAACGTCTCTTTTATAACAAAATACAAAAGCTATTATTTATAAATAGATCTCTCCTTTAAAAAATGTAACGGCCTCCCCCTTTATAAAAACCCTTTCGCCAGAGTTTTCGCAATATAATGTTCCTGTCCTGTCTGATAGTTGTTTAGCAACCATCTTCTGCTTTCCTAATCTTTCGGCCCAAAACGGAACAAGTGAACAGTGTGCCGATCCTGTAACCGGATCTTCAAAAATAGATGCCTGCGGAGTAAAAAAACGTGATACAAAATCAACGCTTTCACTCTTTGCTGTTACTATAACTCCTCCCGGATCAATATTTATTGTATTTAATAACTCCCTGTCAGGGGTTATATTAATAACATCTTCCTCGGTATTATAAACCAAAACATAATCTCTTGATTTATACACCTCAACCGGATCTTTACCAATACCCTTTTGTATTATATCCGGAAGCTCTGATTTTAGCGGCATACGCGACGGAAAATCCATTATATACCCTTTACCTTCAGTATCTCTGGTAACTGTTAATTTTCCGCTTGCCGATTCAAACACAATACTACTAATATCTGGTTCAATCTCTGTAAATATAATATGTGCTGTGGCTAATGTAGCGTGTCCGCATAAGTCTATCTCATATTCAGGCGTAAACCACCTCAGATGATACCCATTATGGTTTATCACACAAAATGCAGTTTCGGCAAGATTATTCTCTATAGCAATACTACTCATTACACTATCGTCTAACCATTCGTTAAGAAAACATACTGCTGCCGGATTACCCTTGAATAAGGTATCTGTAAAAGAATCTACATGAAATAGTTTCAGCTTCATAATGTGCTCTGCTTAGATTTGGAATTGCTAAGTTAACCAAAATTATAAGACAAATGGTAAACACTGTTATACAAACAACAAAGAGAACACAGTTGTGTTCTCTTTGTCAGTATATTTATCGTAAAATATCTGTTACCTCATGAATAGCATTCATTACTGATGCACCAAAAGCTTTTGCTCTGTCAGGCGACCATCCGTACACAGTATCTGGTAAATCGTCGTTATCCTTAAATGGCATCTCAACTGTAAGCGACAGACAATCGAATTTTGCAGCTATAGCTTTTGCACAAACACTCATATTTGCTTTACCTGGTTCGCTCTTAGGATATCCATGCTCTGTCTGAAAATCAGGACTTATACGTTTCCAACTTTCACAGAACTTATCCTCAAGATTTGCCATACGCTCAGTATAACCAACAATACCTTCGTTTGCCGAAATAAAGTTATATGGTAATCCTTCGTCGCCATGAATATCCAGATTCATATCACAACCAAGTTCCTCCATCTTATTAAGAACGTAGTATACCTCCGGAGCATGCTCTTTATTTGGTTCTGCCCACTCTCTGTTAAAGTTTATACCTTTTGCATTAGTACGCAAATTACCATGTATACTACCATCTACATTCATATTTGGTACTACATAAAAAACACAATTCTCTAATAACACTGACGATATCGGGTCACTATAATTTAGTATACGCTCAAGGAATCCCTCAATAAACCACTCAGCCATTGCCTCTCCCGGATGCTGACGTGCAATAATCCATATCTTACGCTTTGTCTCATCTGGTTCTCCAATAGTAAGCATATCTATTGATCTGCCCTCTGTTGTTTCGCCTAACGATGTTGCTACACAACGTCCTGATAACTGAGCATTCTGAATAAGATCAAGATGGCGCTGATATGTATATGGAGCAAAGTATGCATAGTAAACAGCATTATACTCAGGTTTATGCTCAAATATTAACTCGCCATTCTCATACTTTGTAGGAATTCTGAACCACTCTTCGCCATCATATGATGCAACAGCTCTGTAGTTCTCCCATCCTTCAGGATAGGATGCGTCTGCGGCATTTATTATCGTGTATTTACACGGAAAACCACTAACATTCTGAACTCTGAAATAGAACCACTGATAAAAATCGGAGTTGGTATCTTTCCTTATTTTCAGCTTTATATCCTCTGTATTTTCTGCTGAAACAACCTCAATATTTCCGCACTCAAAATTTTGTGTAATACGCATAGTCATTATATTTTTTACGGTTTAAACAACATTGTGTCCGCCAATTAAGCCGGATATAATATAATCAAACATAACCATTTCCTGACTCTTATCAAACCAACAATGAACATTTATTTATACAGAATATGAATTATTCAGACAAATAATTATCATCTCTGGTATCTCTTTTATTCGATAATATAGTCGGTGTTTTTAACAAAATATAGCAACCAATGTTTAGTCTGTAATTTACAAATCCTGTTTACTCACTAGTTTTATCTAATGTGCAAACAGGATATTAGTAGTGCAATTTATTACACAAGGTTTTTAATTAGCCTGTATAACGCTATCTATTTTAATGTATGTTTCTTAAAAAACGTGTCTGCTTTTTGTATCGCCTCATCAACGTATTTATCAATATCGTACAGATCAAAATGTCCTGCCTCTTCAACCACATGCATCTCTTTTGGCTCTGTTACATTCTCATAAAATTCATCTGTCATCTGACCTGTCATTGCCACAGATCCTCTTATTCCAAGGTATGGGGTATTAAAATATTGAGCAAAACCATTTGCATTTAGTCTGATATCAACCTGTGGCTGGAATGTAGGCACTATATTGGTATAGTTACCATAAGTTTTAGCACCTGCTCGTTCTGTAAAATAGTAGGAGTACGTATCCTGAAAAAACTTTGGCAGCCCCTCCGGCAATCCATTATCAAACATTCCTCCTAACAAATCTGATCTGTTCAGTCTACCTGTCTCATAATATCTCTGTCTCTCCTCTGCCTGTATCTCTAATACCTTTAACACCTCATCTTTTGGCATCATACTATACAGATATCCGGGATTATTTAAATAGGCCGAAATTGTAACCAGTGCTTTAATACGTTTATCCATTGCCGCAGTATAGGTCATATACATACCTCCCATACACAACCCAACACCTGTAAATCTGTCTCTATCAACAAAATCAAACGATCTTAAGAAGCTTATTGCATCTGATATATTCAACAGTACATTTTCTGTACTCTCATAGTTCCTGATTTCTCCATCGCTATCTCCATAATTGTAAGGTTCAAAGCCTAAAAATACATACCCTTTATCTGAAAATTTTTTACCATATACCTGTACAGATTGCTCTTTAACCTGCGATGCCGGACGCATAAACAGAATGGTTGGATACTTTTTATCTGCACTAAAATCATCCGGAAGATACATGAAACCCGCAATATTTGCACCCTGACTTTTAAAGGTCACACTGTTTCTTCCTTTAGTTAAATTTGGGATAATCTCTTTTACTGAATTCATAATTAAATAGTTTTAACATTAATAACAGTGCAAATATCTGGTAAACAAACTTTTCTATATAAATAGAATTACTGATTAGCTAATACTTTTTACCGATTACGTTTTTTATTTGTTATATGAAGCTCGCATTTTTAGCCATTTATCTGTTATAATTATCTCTTTATTGTCAGATAGAACTCGCATTAATATTATTACGGCGTATTCATAAAGCCTTTCTAATGCTCACTTCTCATGTGTGTGAAAACTTTTTCTAATGCTTCCTTTCATATGACTCCGGATGCATATAACAATATGCATTATTCACCTATACACCTTTCTGGTTTAACACTCTATTTATCAATTATTAAAATATACATTATGTAAAAGCAGATGCAAGTTTTAATCATATATATTAACTGATTTACAACTAGATAACACAATTGACATAGAATAATTGTTAATGCAAAATTTAACGATTTTGGGATAAACAGAAACTATTTTGGGCTATCCTTATGCAGAGTTATGATATACTTTTGCATCAACCACAGAACAGTTATGAATACTGTAACAAATATATAGTATCAGCAAGAAGACTACCATATTTCGGGAACTTTGACGTTAAGTTTAAGTTGGTTTTTCGATTTTGTAGTTTATTTAATACAACAATTTCATATAAAATTACGAAGTACTTGGTGTTTTCTTGCAGAAACTATACAACTCCAAAACATAACGAGAACATTTGGACTAATTACTCTTTCTGATATAATGTTGCTTAAAAACCAGAACATTAACACACTACATAAGCGCAACACAACATATATCATTAAGAAGGGGCATGAAAGCATAAATCACATACAAAGTAAGCGTGAAGACATAAGAGTGATATCTGCACAAAAGCTGCAGGTATCATTAACACCTAAAACAAAACCAATCATTTAAACATAACCAACTAATTACACTCTGTATAAACCAATTATGTGTAAAGCCAAATAAATGCCATTGTAATCACTAATCTGCAATATATAATATCAAACTACAGACATTGCAATACAAAATCTGTAGTATGCAATGTAAAACTAATGATATTGTAATCTAAACTTTTAGTATGTAACATCAAACTAATGAGATTGTAATGCCAAACCTGTAGCATGTAACATCAAACTAGTGGCATTGTAATGCTAAACCAATGACGTTGTAATACTCTCCAATGATATTGCAGAATAAAACCAATCACATTGTAATGCTCCCAAATGATATTGCAGAACAAAACCTGTCACATTGTAATGCTTCACTGTGATATTGCAGAACAAAACCAATCACATTGTAATGCTTCCAAATGATATTGCAGAACAAAACCTGTCACATTGTAATGCTTCCAAATGATATTGCAGAACAAAACCAATTACATTGTAATGCTCCCAAATGATATTGCAGTACAAAACCTGTCACATTGTAACGCTTCACTGTGATATGTAGTCCCAAATTAATAATATTAC
Organism: Bacteroidales bacterium UBA6680; assembly: GCA_002454955.1. GTDB lineage: Bacteria > Bacteroidota > Bacteroidia > Bacteroidales > UBA6680 > UBA6680. The sequence continues at coordinate 20,997 of DKJY01000090.1, read as the reverse complement.
AGTGATAATTATAGAATAAAACACTACTACATATAAAAAATAGTTTCAAACCAATTAAACTATCAACATAAATTATACAAAGTAGGCTATTATCTGTAATAACGATTATTAACTTTAGCGCTATATAGTTAGAAAAGAAGTATATAATATTACTTGTGAATTGTATAGTTTATGGATAAAATCATTAATAATAAACTACAGGAAAAAGAGATACGTCCTACAGCAATGAGACTACTTGTACTAAAAGTACTACTTGAACAACACACTGCAATTAGTCTTGCAGATCTGGAGATGAAGTTTGATAATGTTGATAAATCTACACTTTTCAGAACATTAAAGACGTTTGAGGATAAAAAGCTAATACACAGCATTGATGATGGAACGGGATCTGTTAAGTATGCACTATGTAAAGATAAGTGTAAGATAAAACATGAAGATTTACATGTTCACTTCTTATGTACAAATTGTAAACATACATTCTGTTTAAACGATATATTAATACCGTCTGTAACCCTTCCTGGCGGATTTAGTGCCGAGAATATTAATATGGTTGTAAAAGGGGTATGCTCTAATTGTAAAAAAACAGGTTGAAAAGGGAGCGAGATATTCACTCCCTTTTTATAATTAATGCTTTACTATTACAAATCTGGAAACACTATTACTGTGTTTTACAAGAACAATATACATTCCGTTTGCAAAGTCTGTGAGGTCAATTTTATCTGTAGTACCAAATACCTTAATAAGATTACCATTCATTCCCAGAATTTTAATCTCACTATAGTCTGTTAATGATGAAATATAAAGAATTCCACTTACAGGATTTGGATACACCTTTACTTTATCAACACTGTTATATCCAACTGCATTAGCGATTACTCCGTTTGCTGTTACTCTCACAATGTTCCCTCCACTTGTTTTATCTGACAAAAATGTAATATCTCCATTATAACTCTTTGCTTTAACCGGCGTAAAAACAATCTTTACATCTTTACTCTTTCCTGGTTTAATAACAAAGCTGTTATCACTCATTGTAAATCCACTAATAAGATTTACACTGGTTACAGTTAGTGGCTGGTTTCCATTATTAGATAACGTAAATGTAGTGCTTTTATTCTTACCTACCTCAACATTTCCGAAATTCCCTACGCCTGATATTGCCATTATTTTTGTTACAGCTATACCTCCTGATAATGATATAATATTATCTCCTGATGTTTTATCAGATATAATTTTGAGATTACCTGTAATAACTCCGGGTGTTTTTGGGCTGAATATTACATTTATCTTATAGTTACTGCCCGCTGTTACGGTAAATGCCGATTCGCTTACAGTAAATCCTGATGGTACATTTATATCAGTGATTGTTAAGTCTGCTGTTCCGCTATTTGCTATAGTCAGCTCTTTTGTTTCTGAGCCACCCACTGCAACATTGCCAAATTTCATATTACCGGTAAGCTTTATAATCTTTGTTCCTGTAGTAGCAGAACCATCTTTAACATGTATAATAAAACTCTGCTCTGACGACAAAGTTCCGTCTGATGCACTAACTACAACTTTGTAATCTCCAACCTTTGGCGCTGTACCTTCAATTGTTGCAGATCCGTTTCTGTTATCGTATAGAGTAAGCCATGATGGTTTACTCTTTGCTGTAAATTGTATCTTATCGTTATTAATATCGCGTGCAAAGAACTTAAGCTCAACATCATCACCTGTATTTACTGTTTTATCGTCTATACTATTCTCAAATATTGGAGCTACATCTCCGGGATTACCAACAATATAGTACTCTCTGTACACTGTTGACATTCCGTTATAAGTGATTTTATAATCGGCTACGGTGTAGCCCTCTACTGAACCATTTATACCCAACGATTCTGATGTTATATAGCCTAAATGCGACATGTAACCTGCTACGGTAATTTTTCTGCTCTTTAATATTTTTTGATTACTGCTTTTTACATCTATATCATACGGGAAACCAAATGTCAGTGTCTCTTTCACAAACGTATTACATGGTAAGGGTTTTACAATAGATGAGCCCTGTTTATAAACAAACACTTTCTTTTTATTAGGATAAAAGAACATATCTGCATTATCTGTTACAAGCAGCTCAAACTTAAGTGAATCTTTATCGGTTCCGTTATCAAATAACAGTGATATGTCTGATTTACCACGACGTGTTGTAGGAGAAACTGCAACATTGGCTGTATGAACATCTCCGTTACTGTTTATATTAATAAGTACAGGAACTGATATATCTGTATTATTTGATTTTACCTTTATATCTGATTTTGATACTGTTCCTGAGTATCTGAATTTTATTGGTTTTACAAATACACCAGATACCTTATTTGATATAACTGTGTCGTTAACCGGATTAAATATGATATTACCACAATAGTGTTTTCCCAGAGATGGGTTAAGAATAAACGGTGGACGTCTTGACAGCTTTTTAGAGATGCTCTTACGAACATTTCCTCTTTTTCTGTATACAGTGTCGTTACTGATATATGTTACAGCATCATTATCTACAAGAAAATCATCCTGAATCCAGTTACCATATCTATGCCAATTGAGTCCATCTGTTGAGTAATAAAGGTGTTGTCTTAATGTATATTTCTTAAGTTTGTAAGCAGGGTTGTATTCGCCACTCTTAATTGCCCACAGTTTTCCTTTATATTCAAACATAGATCCTCTGTTATCTCTCTCAACAAATTTGTATTCCCATGTTTTCTGTTTCCAATTTATACCATCCTCAGTATAAAAAATATAGTCATGTTTTTTACCTGTGTTATCCTGTGTTCCTTCATACAAAAAAAGTTTATTATTAAACACAAACACTTTCATTCCTTTAAGCCCTTTGATATTGGCTGATATTTGGGTTACTTTTTTCCAGTCTGTGCCGTTAGAACTCTCCCAAATATCATTAAAAGCAGTAGCAGAAGCACCTTCCCTAACACCACCACCAATAACATATATCTTTCCTTTAAATACAACACATCCCATATTGTCTCTTGCCGACCACGGTGCATTGCCCTCTTTTGTCCAGTTAACACCATCTGTACTTGACCATATGTGGTTATAGACATCCCACAACTTTCCACCTCCAAATAACCAGTGCCTGCCTTTATAAAATACCTTTCCGTAAACACTATACTCTGTTGACGGATTTATAGCATATGCAGAAACTGTTAACAAAAGCATTGCTAATACAATTAATACTCTCCTCATAATGATAATAATTAGTTAAAAAACAATTAAACTCAGGTATAGTAGTATGGAGGATACAATACTGTATCCTCCGTAAACATTGTGTTATGCATTGCTTGTTTAGTTAGAGCTTTTAATAATTACCTTTGAACAGGTTCCTTTATCAAACTCAATAACAAGAACGTAAACACCATTTGACAGATTACTTAAATCTATCGTTTCTGTATTACTGCTGTGTATTAATAAGTTTCCTATACCGTCATATACTTTTAAATGTCTGTACTCTATATCTGACATTACTGTAAGCTGATCTATTACAGGGTTAGGGTATACCTGAATATTTGCCGCTACAGAGCTCTTAACAGAGCTTGCTAAAACACCTTGTGCCACAATAGATACTGTGTTATTACCAGATGTTTTGTTTGACTCTACTGTTATATCTCCGTTATAGCTTTTTGCTACTTTTGGCATAAATATTACATTAACAACCTCTGATTCTCCGGCTGCAACTGTAAAATTAGTCTGGCTTACAGTGAATCCTTCTGGTACAGTTATATCTGTAACACTCAGTTCTTCGGTACCACTATTGCTTACTGTTAACTCTTTTGATTCGCTACCGCCAATCTTTATCTTACCAAAGTTCATATTGCCAGTTAACGAAATAGTTTTTCCAGTTGCAGATACCCCGCTTCCTGATAGGCTTATACTATTATTTCCGCTGGTTTTATTACTTACAATTGTAAGCGTACCAGAATAATCTTTAGCCTTTTTAGGGTTAAATATTACGTCAACATCTTTTGATTTACCAGGTTTTACAACAAATACCTTCTCTGACATTGAGTATCCCTCAGGGGTTGTTATATCTGTAACTTTAAGTGAGCTGTTTCCTGTACAAGAGATTGTTAGTGTCTGTTTTTTAGATTTACCTATAGCAACATTTCCGAATGATTTAATAGTTCCTATTGATATCTTTGTCTCCTGTTTAACATTCATTGTATGCTCTATTGTTGACAAAAATCCATCTGCCAGTTCTCTTACCATATATATATGATATTTCTTTCCGGCTTGCAGTCCGCCAATAGTCATATTTGCCGATGAAAGATCATGTTGTCCTTTTATTGCTACAACATTATGCGTTGCACTCTTTCCCAGACGTATCTGAAGGTTTGATATATCTACCTGCTCCTCTTCTGTTACTATATAGTATACCTTACCTGTTACACCAGAGCTAAACGTAACATTAACATTGGTTCCCGATATCTGCTTATTATAATTTCCGAATGCTTCAGGTTTAGGCAAAGGTTTACCTGCTGATGGTTGAGCTTTAAGGTTAATACAGGTAAACGATTCGTTACCAGATCTGTCAGTAAATAACCAGTAAAGATCATACGATTTATTTGGTGCATTCATAAAATCCATACGCTTAACATCCATATTACGCAGTACTCTCTTCTTTCTGGTATTATCCTTACGCAACTCTTCGCGGGTTGGTTCAGCTGATCCTGCATTCAAAACCTTTAGTCTAAGATCACCTGTATCGTCCATTGCTGCAAAACTAAAATAGACAGCTCTGTCGTTCGACGCTTTCATTGATATCAGTTTCAGATCAGAAACTTTTTCGTCTTTTTCTGACACAAAGAAATCTGATGAGTTTGTTACGCTTCTGTTTTTTGAGACATCATCAACAATAACATGAAGTTTATACTCTACTCCTCCTTCAATAACTTTTTTAAAGGTATTACTACCTTGTTTTACAACAATTGAGTTTACCATAGATACACCTATATCTGCGCTTGAAGCCACTCTTCCGCGTGCAACAATATCTGGTTTAGGATTGGTATGACTTGATTTATTAAATATCTGTTCAAATACAAATGCCATTTTTCCTTTCTCAGAGTTGTTAAAAGAGAATGTTGCCTCAGTGTATCCTTCGCTATTCTTAGATGTAGTAACATTTAATCCGGTTATAACAGGTGATGTATAATCTCCTATTGAGAATGTTGCTTTATATATGTCAGATTTTTTACCTGATTTATCCTGAGCAACCATATATACAGCATAGTTGGTAATCTCTTTAAGATTTTTCACAAGATCAATACTATGCCACGATCCACTTGTTATAAGTTTACTTCCGGTAAAGTTATCATCCAGTACTGTTCCTGAATAATTCTGTCCGGCCTGTATCTGTGCAATGGTTGGTGCTGTTTCTGATGCAAGTTGTACAAGAAAATCTACTGTTGCATCTTCGCTAACACGTGCTCCTATATTTACGTTTCTTTTGTCTATATGGCTATCTGAGACTGTGTTTGAACTCATAACAAATGATGGCTTTTTCTTATCTATTGTTTTAAAGCTCTTGGTAACAATATCAGATCTAACACCATTAATCTCAGCAAAAGCATAAACTTCATAATCTGTAAACTCCTTAAGTCCGGATATGTTGTATACTGTTGATCCTGTTATATTAGCAGATTGAACAGCCGGATTATTATCGCCTCCTTTACCTGCTTTAATCTGATCTGTTGTAGGTGCCGGAACCCCCTGTTTAGTTATTACAAAATATATTGTTCCTTTATTAACCGAATGTTTAAATACGAACACACAAGATCTCTCAGCAGGAGTAATACTTGTGATTTGTAGTACACTCTTGTCCTGTCCTTTACCAGTAAAATCTATTGTCGATTTACCTGAGGTATGGTCGCCCGTAAATGTAATAGTACCAGCATAACTCTTAGCCTCTGTAGGTGTGAATGTAAATGTTATTTCACGACTATTGCCCTCGCCCAGACTAAAGCTATTTGATGATACGGTAATACCATCAGGACAGTCTATTCCGCTTATATTAAGTGCTCCTGTTCCAGCATTCTTTACTGTTATTTTTTTATTAACAGACGTGTTTAATCTTACTGTACCAAAATCGAGGTTTCCTGTAAGCTCAATGGTTTTTGCCTTAACTCCTGCTGTAACATTTATTGCTGAATTACCTGCTGTAGCATCTGAAACAACCTTAACAGTTCCGTTATAACTTTTATTTGCTGTGGGTGCATATGTTATATCAACATTTTTTGAAGCTCCTGTGTTTATTGTAAATGCTTTTTCTGTAGCACTAAATCCATCAGGCAGGGTTATGTCTGTAACAGATATACTCTCTGAACCAATACTTTTTATTACTAATGTCTGCTTTTTAGTACTGTTTATACTAACATTACCAAAAGCCATACTTCCTTCAAGTTTTATTGTTTTTGGTTCTGTTGCTGTTACAGCAACGCTAAGATTTCCCGACTCATTCCCTGTTTCGCATACCGATTTTATTGACAAGTCAACCTTCTGTCCTACCGGAAATCCGTTTAATACTGATTTTGCTCCAGTAAATTCACCCTGATGTTTCTTGAATGATTTATCGTACCAATAGTATTGATATTTTGTAACGCGCGATGTAAAGTTGTTTACATTTACTTCAACCTTACCTGCTCCTAAACTCTTTTGTGTTATACCTGTTGGCTTAGAACAATCTTTTCTGAACAGGTAAACATCACCATATTCTCCTGCTTTATGAGGTGCTCCTCCAAGAAAGTATACATCATCGTATGCAACAACAGATGCCCCAAGCTTCTCATATTCTCTTATACCTGTTGGTCCGCTATATCCGCTTGAGTAGTATATTCTGCCCCAGTTATCAGTTCCTCCATTATCTTTCTCAAAAAGATATATCTCACCTCTGTATGTATCGTAGTCTGATCCACCAACATATATTGTGTTGTTTCTGATATCTACAGAACTTCCAAAACCATGTATAGAGCTTTCGTATCTTGGCGCAAGCTGCTTTACGTATCCCCAGTTATTTGCTCCACCTTTGTTTTTTGAGTAGATATGAACCTTACCGCTAACACCATCATCTTCTGCACCAACCACAAGTAGTCCATTCTCTATAGCAAGTGATGAGCCAAAAGCCATTCCACTTCTTGACTTTATGGTCTTTATATGATTAAATGTATCTCCTGATTTGGTATATATAAATATTGCACCTTTATCGTCTTCTGCACCACCATTCACATTATCCTGATAGGGTGCTCCAACAATAAGTACATCATTTTCAAATGCTATATTATCTCCAAACGATTTTGAGTTTTCTCCTCCCGGTACTGTTATCTTTGCAACCTGTCCCCAATTGTTGGTACCTCCATGATTTCTCTTAAATACATACACAGCGCACTGCAATGGCAGGTTTGCATACGCTCCTACAAATGCATAGTCTCCTTTAATAAGTACAGACGATCCAAAATAGTCCTTATCATATCTGTCTGATGGTATAATCTCCTTAATCAGATTCCATGTTGTGACATCAGAACTGCTCTGCTCATATATGTATGCAGATCCTTTTCCGTAGTTCATTCTACCTTTAGCACCAATAATTATTCTGGTATTATCAATATCTACATCAGAACCAAACATCTGGTTAAGTACTGGTGAAGGACTCTTTATTCGTACTAATTCACCAAAGTTGTGTTCACTATCAGTATCTCGTCCAAAGAGATACACCGCCCCGCTATAGTTCGCATTGTTATGATCGCAATACGCCCCTACAATAATCAGTTTTGATGTTGCATCGGCTGCAATTGCATTTCCAAAGTAATTCTCACCACGTTTGTTTCCGTAGTCAAGATTCTTCATATGTCCGTACTGTGCAAATATGTTTACACAAAAAATCACAGACAACAGAAGCAAAAAGTAAATCTTCCTCATATTATTCTTGATTTAAATTATAGATTGATTTTAGATCCATAAACCTCTTTATGTTGGTTGAGTAAAAGAATGAGAGTATTTATAAAACACACTCTCATAAAGGTTTGCTTTGTTTGACTGTTTATAAAACGTGTATTATTATCTTTCTTTAAACATACTTATTGCCACATTCTCAAGCTGTATGTGGTGCTTTACCAAAAAGTAATCTTTGTTATAAGCTATTACCGACCAATCAAATTCATTATATATTGATGTAAAATATTGTCTTATCCAATTATCTATCTCACCACTAATTGTACTATTCATTATATCTACAGAATATCCAAAATAGTTATCTATACATTTGTTAGAATAACTAAGACTCCTTACGCATTCGTACTGCGAAAAGGTATTAGCATAACATATAAATGATAACATAATAAGAATATAAACTCTCCTCATATTTTTAACTTATAGTTATATCAGAACATATAACCTGATGTTCCGGGTTCTTGCAATATTTCAAGTGCTACTTTATCGATCTGCAAGTAAATAACTTACCAGTTTAGCACACCAAAAACTACCTCACAAAACCACACACAGCATCGCAACACACTGATAATGCGTGGTTAATATGGTTATTTGTTATAGATATAAGATTAGATAAAAGCAAGAGTTTTGAGGGATGTAGGGACGTATACCTGCTCTGTCAACAATCTAGGTGTAACCTATTATTTTGTTATTCGTAAATAAACAGAAAGATTATGAAAACACAGGACATTGTTAAGTTTATTGAATCAATAAACAATCTTGATACAAAAAATTATTCCCGGTTAAAAGAAGCTATAGAAAAAAGAGATTCTATCAAATTTGTCTCATTTATTTTGAATAATGATTATTCAGGAGAAGAATCACCTTGTCCATACTGCGGTGCCGACAAATATCAAAAATGGGGTATAAGAAATGATTTACAACGCTTTAAATGTGAAATCTGCAAAAAAACATTCAATATATTAACAGGTACACCACTAGCCAACTTACATAAAAAAGGAAGATGGTTAATGTACGCACAATGTTTAATAGACGGATTAAGTGTTAGAAAAGCTGCTGCAAAATGTGGTGTACACAGAAATACATCATTCAGATGGCGACATAGGTTCCTTAAGAATACAAACCTTATTAAACCTGAAAAATTATCTGGTATTATTGAAGTTAATGAGCTTATATTTGCTCGATCAGATAAAGGAGATAAAAATTTAAAAAGAAAATCTCGTAAAAGAGGGTATCGATCATCTAAATATATTCCTTACAAGGATCGTGTGTATACTATGTTTCTTAGAGACAGAGGCAAAAATACTTTTGATGATATCATATATAAATTCAGTGCAGAAAAACTAAAACCAAATCTATCACCGCTTCTCTCCAAAGACTCTTTGTTATGTAGTCATAATAAATCTACATATCTGAGATATACTAAGGAAAATAATATAAGACATGGTATTCTCAATTTATCTAAAAGAGAATCTGTTAAGAAAGATATTGTACACATAAACAATATACTAAAATATCAACAAGATTTTATTGTTTGGATGGAGCGATTCAGAGGTGTTGCAACCAAATATCTACATAACTACTTGTCATGGTATCGTGAGATGGATGAATTTGATTTCAAAATTGTTGCTGAGACAGTATTAATAAGGGCTAAACGACCAGAAAAATACAATACCAACCATTTTCGTTGACAGAACATATATTGCCACCATACCGAAACTACCCTCTTAATAGCATCTACAAAAAAAAGGCTACCACAATCGGCAGCCTTTAAATATAATTATTTCTTTCTTACAAATATATCAATTGGTACTCCTTTAAAATCAAACATATCGCGAAGTTTATTCTCCAGATATCGTTTATAAGGCTCCTTTATATACTGTGGTAGATTACAGAAAAATGCAAATGCCGGACGACCAATTGGTAATTGAGTAACATACTTAATCTTAATAAATTTACCTTTATAACTTGGTGGCGGATATTTCTCTATTGCCTCAAGCATAACCTCATTAAGAGTAGATGTAGATATTCTCTTTGTTCTGTTATTATAAACATCCATTGCAGAATCAAGAACCTTATGTATTCTCTGCTTATTTATAACAGATGTAAAAATAATTGGTACATCAGTAAAAGGAGCAATTCTATTCTGAACATCCTCAGTAAACTCCTTCATGGTGTTTGTCTCTTTCTCAATAAGATCCCACTTATTAATAACTACAACAAGTCCTTTCTTATTTCTTAATATCAACTGAAGTATACTCATATCCTGCGATTCTACACCACGTGTAGCATCAAGCATTAATACACAGATATCTGCATCCTCAATTGTACGTACTGCACGCATTACCGAGTAAAACTCAAGATCCTCATTAACCTTTGATTTCTTTCTTATACCTGCTGTATCAACAATAACAAAATCGTGATTAAACTTATTATACCTTGTATGTATAGAGTCCCTTGTTGTACCTGCAATATCTGTTACAATATTTCTCTCTTCGCCAATTAAAGCATTAATAAACGATGATTTACCTGCATTTGGTCTTCCTACAACTGCCAACTTAGGAAGTCCTTCAAATTCATCCTTCTTATTCAACGACTCCTCAGGAAAAGTACCTACAAGTTTATCTAGTAGCTCTCCCGTTCCTGAACCATTAATAGATGATATTGTAAAATAATCCCCAAGTCCCAATGAATAGAACTCTGTTGCTGCAATTATTCTCTCGTTATTATCTACTTTATTAACAACCAGAATAACTGGTTTATCCTGACGACGTAATATCTCCGCAACTGCATTGTCAAGATCAGTAATACCAATCTCAACATCTACAACAAACAGAATAACATCAGATTCATTTATAGCTAAATCAACTTGTTTACGTATCTCTTCCTCAAATATATCGTCTGAATTTACAATATATCCTCCTGTATCAATAACCGAGAAGTCATGACCATTCCAATCACTCACTCCATAGTGTCTGTCTCTGGTTACACCCTCTGTTTCATCAACGATGGCTTGTCTTTTTCCTATTAGTCGGTTAAACAGTGTAGATTTTCCGACATTGGGCCTTCCTACTATTGCTGCTATGGCCATATATCTCTTCTATTTTAAATTATATCCAAAATTACGGAGTTGCTTATCCTTATCCCTCCAATCTTTATTCACTTTCACAAAAAGATCAAGAAAAACATTCTTTTCAAAAAATGCCTCCATATCCTTTCTTGCCTCAGTTCCAACACGTTTAAGAGCCGATCCTCTATGTCCTATTATGATACCCTTCTGAGAATCACGAGTTACATAAATCACAGCATTAATACGTATAATATTCTTCTCCTCTTTAAAAGCCTCTACTTCTACCTCAACAGAATAAGGAATCTCCTTTTTGTAGTAAAGTAAGATCTTCTCCCTTATTATCTCCTGAACAAAGAAACGCTCACTTTTATCTGTTAGAGTATCCTTTGGATAGTAAGGTGGGTTTTCAGGTAGTTTCTCCGTTATTGTTGTAAGTAACCACTCAAGATTAAAATTCTCCTTTGCTGATGTAGGTATAATTGTAGCCTCCGGAAAAAAACTCTCCCATCGCTCAACTATCTTAACAAGATTATCCTGATCTGTAAGATCAACCTTGTTAACAACAACAATAACAGGAAGATTAGTCTCCTTTATCTTCTCTATGTACTCTATATTTTTATCAGGAGTTTCAATAACATCTGTAATATACAGTATGATATCAGCATCGGTAATTGCATTATTTACAAAACGCATCATGCTCTCCTGAAGTTTATAGTTTGGCTTCAGTATACCAGGAGTATCAGAATATACAATCTGAAAATCCTCTCCATTAACCACACCCATAATCCTATGGCGTGTGGTTTGTGCCTTAGATGTTATAATAGACAACTTCTCTCCTACAAGAGAGTTCATTATTGTAGACTTACCAACATTAGGATTACCTACAATATTTACAAATCCGGCTCTATGCGCCATATAATATCTGTTTTAAAATCAAATAATATATAAGAATTGCCTTGCATAAAAATACAAGGCACCCCTATAAATATCTTAGTCTATTCGTAAGCACTCATTTTTAAAGTTCCAACCTCCTTAGAGTTAAGGAATCGCCATTGTCCCCTAGATAGTCCTTTCTTTGTAAGACCTGCAAAATAAACTCTATCCAATTTCATAACCTTATAGTCAAGGTGGTGGAAAAGACGACGAATAATTCTGTTCTTTCCAGAATGTATCTCAATACCTATCTGACGCTTATCCTCATCATGAACATATGATATCTCATCAGCTGAAATAAAACCATCCTCTAGTTCAAATCCTTCGCTTATCTTATCCATGTCCTCTTTCTCAAGAGCTTTATCAAGCTGAACATGATAAATCTTCTTCTTATTATGCTTTGGATGTGTCAGAACCTTTGTTAACTCTCCGTCATTAGTTAGCAGAAGTACACCTGTTGTATTCCTATCTAATCTACCTACTGGATAAACACGCTGATGTATCTTTCCTTCAACAAGGTCTATTACAGTTCTTTTTGCATTAGGATCATCTACCGTAGTAACAAAATCCTTTGGCTTATTCATTATAATATACGTCTTGCTCTGAGGTTTAATCTCAGCTCCTTTATATTTCACTACATCTCCGGGTTTCACTCTAACCCCCATCTCTGTGTGTACAACATCATTTATTGTAACATCACCGGCCTTAATATATTCATCAGCCTCTCTCCTTGAGCAAAGCCCGGTGTTTGCAATAAACTTATTTAAACGTACTGGCTCCGTAATATCTGGTCCTGGCTTAGGAACATATGTCGACTTTTTACGTACCTGAGGTCTGCTATTATTTCCTCTGTTATTATACGGACGTTGTTGTCTGTTATCGCGGTTATAGTTATTATCCCTGCGCTGATAAGGACGTCTCTCGCTGTTATTATCACGATTATAGTTATTATCCCTACGCTGATAAGGACGTCTCTCGCCATCATTATCGCGGTTATAATTATTATCCCTGCGCTGATAAGGACGTCTCTCACCATTATTATCGCGGTTGTAGTTATTATCTCTACGCTGGTAAGGACGTCTCTCGCCGTTATTATCGCGGTTGTAGTTATTATCCCTACGTTGGTAAGGACGTCTCTCGCCATCATTATCGCGATTATAATTATTATCTCTACGCTGGTAAGGACGTCTCTCGCCGTTATTATCGCGATTGTAGTTATTGTCTCTGCGCTGATAAGGACGTCTCTCGCCATCATTATCGCGGTTATAATTATTATCTCTACGTTGGTAAGGACGTCTCTCGCCATTATCCTCACGATTATAATTATTATCTCTGCGTTGATAAGGGCGTCTCTCACCGTTGTTATCACGGTTATAATTATTATCTCTACGCTGATAAGGGCGTTTCTCGCCATTATCATCCTGAGTTCTGTAAACCTTTTTATAAGGTCTTTTATGCCCTTCTACATTTCCATCTCTATTCTGATAAGAAGTTCTTTCTCTTCGGTTACCATTATCTCCTCTCTCAGAGTTACTCCTGTTATCATAACTGGATCTATGACGGTTCTCACCGTTATTAGAGCCATCTCCGTAAGACCTGTTACCACTCTGGTTAGAGTAGCTCTGTTGATCTTCTCTCGAATAATCTTCAGATTCTCCGTCTTTTGGCTTTCTTTTAAATAAATTTAGTACCATTACTTAATGTTTGATTAATTATTAATCTCAAAAAATCTTAATTTATGTACACATAAAATACAAACTACAAAGTTAGAAAAAAAAGTTATCAAAAAAATTGGCAAGTACTTGTATTTGTAGGTTTTCAACTCTTTTAAAAAATCTTTTTTGACGAACATAATACAATTTGTGTTTAGTGGTTTTAGAAACAGTTGTTTATAAAAATGTATAACAAATATATATTGCTAATAGTTTTATAACATAACAATATTGTTGCAATAGATTAAAGATAATAATCTATTCTTTTTTACTAAATTTGATCTCATTTATTATAAATTACCGATCATTAATTAAAAATACAAGTAGAAATTTAACATATATTTTATGGCATTAATAAAGTCAATTTCAGGTATACGAGGAACAATAGGAAATACTATAAACGACAACCTGACTCCATTAGATTTAGTAAGATTTACATCAGCATATGCACAATGGCTTAAAGATAATATTGAACACAACAATAAAGTTAAGGTTGTACTTGGTCGCGATGCAAGGATTTCTGGACCAATGGTAGAACAGATTGTATCCGGAACATTAATGGGAATGGGTATTGATGTTATAAACCTTGACTTAGCAACAACCCCTACTGTTGAGGTTGCTGTTCCTCATTTTAATGCAGATGGTGGTATTATACTTACAGCCAGTCATAATCCGAAACAGTGGAATGCTCTTAAGCTTCTTAATTATAAAGGAGAGTTTCTGTCAGGAAATGATGGAGAGCAAGTTCTTAAACTTGCAACAGAGGAGTGTATGACATTTGCAGAGGTAGACGATCTTGGTACTATCAAGAGTGTTGAAAACTTTATCGACATCCATATACAGAAAATCATAGACCTCCCTTTAGTAGATATTGAGGCTATAAAAAAAGCTGACTTTACTGTTGCTATTGACTGTGTAAACTCTGTAGGTGGTATATCTATACCTCCACTATTAAAGGCTATTGGTGTAAATAATATTATAGAATTATATACAGAACCTAACGGAGAATTTCCTCATAACCCGGAACCTCTTCCTGAACACTTAACAGAAATCTCAACTCTAATAAAAGACAAGAAAGCTGATTTGGGTTTTGTTGTTGATCCGGACGTTGACAGACTTGCTATCATAAACGAAGACGGGACTATGTTTGGCGAAGAATATACTCTTGTATCTGTTGCCGATTACATACTATCTAACCAAAAGGGTAATACCGTATCTAATATGTCATCAACCAGAGCACTAAATGATATAACAGTTAAGCATGGAGGTTCATATACCGCATCTGCCGTTGGTGAGGTAAATGTTGTTGCCGAAATGAAGAACCAGAAGGCTATAATTGGAGGCGAAGGTAATGGTGGTATTATATATCCGGAGCTACACTACGGTAGAGATGCACTAGTGGGTATTGCCCTGTTTTTAACACATCTGGCAAAAACTGGTAAAAAATGTTCTGAATTACGTGCAACTTACCCGCAATACACAATATCTAAAAACAAGATTGAACTTACACCAGAAATTGATGTTGATAAACTGCTCGTAAAAATGAAAGAAGTTTATGCCTCTGAAAAAATAAACGATATTGATGGTGTTAAGATAGATTTTGAAGAGGGATGGGTACATCTTCGCAAATCAAATACAGAGCCAATAATAAGAATATATGCAGAGAGCTCATCTACTAAAAAGGCAAATGATTTTGCACAAAACATAATTAATAAGATAAAAGAGAATATTTAAAGATATATCAAAAGGTCGGAAAATTGTTTTCTGACCTTTTTTGTTATTTTATGTTAAAAAGTATTAATTGAGTATCCTCTAAATTAAACTAAGTTATATTATATATGTCACACCTGTGGTTAAACTATAAATTTATAGCTTATACCTGTAAAACAATATTTTAATTAATTAAACTGTTTATTTTAATACACAATAAATCACTATTTAATAACTAAGAGAGTAAAACTGTCAGACATAACAATATAGCTAGCAAATTGATTAAAGCAACCCACTACATTTATTAAAATATTTATAATCAATAATTAGCTGATGTTGTTATGTAAAATATTTTTAAAAATGAAAAAACGATTTTTATACATATCAATTGCTGTTGTAGCATTAGCGATTGTTATTGTAGCTACAAAATTCACAAAAAGTTCAGACAATGAAACCGAACTTTATGCTCAGGTAAAAAGAGGTAAGTTTGAGGTTATTGTATCAACTACAGGAGAGCTTCAATCTGCTAACTCAGAAAATATTCAAGGTCCATCTGGACTTGGTAATAGAGACCTAAGAATCAGGGAGATAAAAATTCAGGATCTTATTGCAGAAGGAACTGTTGTTGATTCCGGAGATTATGTTGCTTCACTTGACAGATCTGAAGTCATGGTTAAGCTAAAGGATGTTGAGGATGAACTAGAAAAGGTACAATCGCAATATGTAAAAACTCAATTAGATACAACTATTAAGTTAAGAGACTTAAGAGATGATATAATTAGTAAACGATATCAGGCAGAAGAAGCTAAGATTAAACTAGAACAGTCAAAATATGAGCCACCAGCAACTATTAGACAAGCTGAGATTGAACTGGAGAAAATTCAGCGTAGTTTAAATCAGGCAAAAAAGAACTATAAACTTAAAGTAAAACAAGCTGTTGCAGATATGCGAGAGGTTGAGATTAATAAAGACAAGCAGATGAGAAAGAGAGATAAGATGCTTGCTTTAATTAATGAGTTCACAATATTTGCTCCTAAGAAAGGAATGGTTATATATTCTAAAGAGTGGGGAGGAAAGAAGAGAAAAGTAGGATCAACAATAAATCCTTGGGATTTAACCGTTGCTACTTTACCAGACCTTAGTCAAATGATATCTAAAACATATGTAAACGAAATTGATATCAGTAAAGTCAGAAAGGGGCAAAAGGTAAAAATTGGTGTTGATGCTTTTCCTGATAAAGAGTACAATGGTATTGTTAAAGAGGTTGCAAATGTAGGAGAACAGCTACCCAATACAGACTCTAAAGTATTTGAAGTTGTTGTAAGAGTTGATGGTACAGATGCAATATTAAGACCTGGTATGACAACAAGTAACACAATTATAATATCAGAAGCCGACAATGTAATGTTCCTGCCAATAGAATCTGTAAACAAAACAGACTCGTTAAGTTTTGTATATACAAGATCAGGGAAAAAACAGATTGTAATTATCGGACAGGCAAATGAAAATCATGTTGTAATTAAAGAAGGACTTAAGGTTAATGACAAAGTTCTTTTGTCGGAACCTGATAACCCAAAGAGATATGATATGATTGGTCTTGAACTTTACAACAAGAGTAATAAAAAAGACAAACAGGCTAATGCAAATAGTGGAGGGAAAGATATTAATGGCAAAAAAGCTAATAAATAACTCCTTTTAATTTTAACACAGACACTATTAGCTTAATATTATTATATTAATATTTGATGTGTCGGTAATTTAATATCAATATGAAACGATATTTGCACGACGTACAGATTGGTCTTGAGTCATTATTAGGTAATAAACTAAAATCTATCCTAACAGCGCTGGGTATTATATTTGGTGTTGCAGCAGTTATCAGTATGCTTGCTATTGGTAATGGTGCACAACAAGAGATACTTAAACAAATTGAGCTGGTTGGGGTTAACAACATTGTTATTTCACCAATACTTGAACTTAAAGCCGGAGAGCAGTCTGAAGAAGATCAGGGTGATACCAAGAAAGGTAAATTCTCACCCGGATTAACAATGAAAGATGTTGAATCAATAAAAACTCTTCTCCCATCAGTAAAACGAATAAGCCCGGAGATTGTATACAACTCATTTGTACTTAAAAATGGGAAAAGAGAAGCCTCAAAACTGGTAGGTATTAGCAAAGATTATTTTGATCTGTATAATATAAAGCTGTCTGAAGGCAGACCATTTACTGAAAAACACAACGAACTTGGTATTCCTGTTTGTGTAGTTGGGTCAAACATTAAGGTAAAGTTCTTTAATAACGAAAGCCCTATTGGCAAACGTATTAAGTTTGGGCATGTATGGCTTAAAGTAATTGGCGTATTAGAGAAGAGTAATGTGAATGTATCATCATTCGATAATCTTGGCGTAAGCGTATCTAACGACAAAATATATGTACCTGTTAAAACTATGCTTATGCGTTTTCAGAATAGGGGTATTGTTAAGCCATCGCAACAAAATGGATTTGGTTATGGCGGAGGATTCTTTATGTTCTCACAATCGGCTAGCAATGTAGCTACAGCAACAACAAATCAGCTTGACAGAATTGTTGTTCAGGTTGACAAAACAGAGCAGCTTAAAGCTTCAACAGAAGTATTAAGCAAAATAATGGAACGTAGACACAATGGTGTTAAAGATTTTGAGATAACAGTTCCTGAAATGCTTCTTAAACAGCAACAAGAGACAAAGAAAGTATTTAATATTGTTCTAGGTGCAATTGCCGGAATATCTCTTATTGTTGGAGGTATAGGTATAATGAACATTATGTTTGCATCTGTTATGGAACGTATAAAAGAGATAGGTACCAGACTCGCAATTGGTGCAACCAAAAAAGATATTGTAGCTCAGTTCCTTTCTGAAGCCATATTAATAAGTGTTACAGGAGGTCTTATTGGGGTAATCCTTGGAGTAGTTCTTGCTAAATTTATATCTTATTTCTTCGAAATTACCACAATTGTATCTATTGCCTCAGTAATGATTGCCTTTGGTGTATCTGCTGCTGTTGGAGTAATATTTGGTTATTCTCCTGCAAAGAGAGCCGCAGATAAAGATCCTATAGAGTCATTAAGATACGAGTAAAACGAAACTTAATTTTAGCTTAAAAATGAAACAATTAAATATTATTATACTGCTTCTTATTACACCTTTACTATTGTCAGCACAAGCTGATAGTAGTAATATCAAAAAATTTACACTTGAAGAGGTAATAAAACTGGCCAAAAATCAAAGCCCTAAAGCTCTTGTAGCTAAACACTCATTCAGAGCAAACTACTGGCAATGGAGATCACACAAAGCTGATTTCTTACCTTCACTAAATCTGAATGGGACTCTGCCCAACTACAACAGATCTATAACAAAACAGTTCGACAGTGAATTGGGTAAAGATAGATTCTATCATCAAAATATACTAAGTACCGATGCCAGCCTGTCTATTGATCAAAACATTGGTTTTACAGGAGGTAAAATATCATTGGTATCCAGATTAGATAGAATAGATTATCTTGATGAAAACAAAAGCACTTTCTTATCTAGACCTCTTATTGTAAGATACGATCAGCCAATTACTGGTAATAACAAACTTAGATGGAACAAAAGAATTGAACCAAAGAAATATGAGGCTGCAAAAAGAAAGTATGTTGTAGATATGGAAGAGGTTTCGCAAAGTGCTGTTAATAAGTTTTTTTCATTAGCTCTTGCACAACAAAACCTTAAGATATCTAAGATGAATTACTCAAATGCAGATACACTTTATAAGATATCTAAAGGACGTTACAATATTGGAACAATTGCAGAAAACGAACTTTTGCAGATGGAGCTAAGTTTATTAAATGCCGATGTTAAGTTAAATGATGCTATAGTTAGTTTTGAAGAGAACAAGATAAAACTACGATCATTTCTTGGGTTCAATGAGAGCGTTAATATAGAGCTTATTATTTCTGATGAAATTCCAGAGTTCGAAGTAGATTACAAAAAGGCTCTTTCACAAGCATTAGAGAACAGTCCAAATATTACTAACTTTGAAATACAACTATTAGAAGCTGAAAAAAGAATAGCAGAAGAGAGAAGTCAGCGAGGGTTAAATGCAAACCTGTTTGCAGAGGTAGGTCTGACTAAATCATCTGATAATTTTAGCACGGTATATGTTAATCCTGAAAATCAACAAAATGTTAAAATTGGAATATCTTTACCTATTCTGGATTGGGGAAGAGGTCGTGGACGCGTAAAGATGGCTAAATCGAATCTGGAGATGGTTAAAACTGAGGTTGAACAGAGCAGAGTTGATTTCAGACAAAACATTCTGCTTGATGTAATGCGTTTTAACCTGTTGGACGATCAGATTAGAATCTCTGCTAAAGCTGATATCATAGCAAGAAACAGGTATAACGTTACAAAACAACGATTCCTTATAGGAAAGATAAATGTTCTTGATCTGAATATATCGCAAAAAGAGAAAGATGAAGCAAATACAAGCTATATCAATATTCTAAAGCAATATTGGAGCGAATATTACAAACTTAGAATGACAACGCTTTACGATTTTGAAAAGGATATGCCTATAGAATATGATCTTAAGAAACTTATAGACTAAATTACAATGAAAAATTATGACCCGCATATGCATACAGCTGAACATATTCTGAACAGAACAATGGTAGATATGTTTGGTTGCGACAGAGCTTTCTCAAGTCATCTTGAACGAAAAAAGTCTAAATGCGATTATAAGTTTAACAGAGCTTTAACATCAGAAGAGGAGATTGAGATTACAGAAAAGGTTAATGCCATCCTTAATCAGAATCTTGATGTAAAAGAGTATATATTAAAAAGAGAAGATGCTGAGAAGAGGTTTAATCTATCCAGACTTCCTGATAGTGCTGGTGAAGAGCTGCGCATTGTCTCTATTGGAAATGTTGACGATTGCCCTTGCATTGGCGATCATGTTAATAATACATCTGAAATAAGCCTTTTTAAATGGGTTTCAAGCTCGTTTGAGGATGATGTATTACGAATAAGATTCAAGGTTGAACGAAGATAACACTCAACATATATTTAACAGGATGAAGGGCGAATTATTATTCACCCTTTATTTGTAATATATCAAAAAGTAACACTGAATTATTAAAGTTTGATTCTTTTTGAGGTTATATTCTACATTGTCTGGAGTATTCTTGAAATAGTTAAGGCTTTCCACCACTTAGTTAACATTTTCCGGGTTCGGAAAACCTTATTACTGTGGTGAAAATAGCTGAGAATGTACCGGAAGAAGTCAGCTATCTGATAGAAAAGGCTGAGATATGTAGTGGAAACATCTGACTGTGTTGTGGAAGACGTTGAGAAGGTTGTCCTTATTGTTGAAAATATCCCGGAAGGAGTCAACTATCTGATGGAAAAGGCTCAAAATGTAGTGGAAACACTTGGCTGTGTTGTGCAAAGCACTGAGAAGGTTATTCTTATTGTTGAAAATGTACCATAAGGAGTCAATTATCTGATATAAAAGGCTGAGAATGTAGTGTAAACATCTGACTGTATTACAGGAAGCTTTGAGAAGGTTATT